>NZ_JADPKQ010000081.1:0-23323 GCF_023074015.1 Bradyrhizobium sp. 142 | reverse complement strand
GCCTGTCGATATCTGCTTCGGCACCAGTCCAAGCCAGGCGCCGAAGTCGCGGCCTTTCGAGAACACGTCTCCAGTGCCGATCGCGGCTACCATCGCGCTCGAGATGATCGGGCCGATGCCCGGGACCGTCATCAGTCGCTCGCAGCCTTTGTCTTGACGAGCCAATGCTTCGATCTCGCTGGAGAGGTCCTCAATGCGCGCGTCCAGTCGGCGCCAGTCTCCTGCCAGGTCCTCGATGATGCGCAACATGCGAGGCGCGAGGACATCGGTGCGCGTCGCGAGGATACCCGAACACCTTCTCGCGCCATCAGGTCGACGCCGCGCCTGGCTTCCCAGATGTCCTGAAGGATCATCGTGCCGCCGAGATAGACCGAGAGCAGCACGATCGCGGCGTAGCCCGTCATGTGACCGACCGGGGAGGCAACCAGCAGCACGTCGCCCGCATCGAGTCCGAACCGCCCCGACAGTGCCTTGCAGCATGCAATCAGCGAATTCGAGGTGTGCATGACGCCCTTTGGCTCACCCGTCGTGCCCGAGGTGAACATCAGCACGGCCACGTCGTCCGGACGCAGGCCCGCCGGAAGCCTGCCGGGCTCGGACGACAGCAGCATCCGCTCAAAGCCGGTCTCGTCCTCGCCGTCGGCGACGATGACGTGCTTGAGATGGGGCAGATCGGGGCGCATGCCTTGCGCCATCGCGGCGTAGTCGAACCCGCGATAGCTCTTCGGCACGATGAAGACCTTCGCCTCGCAGAAATTCAGGATGTAGAGCAGCTCGCGCTCCCGCAGGATCGGCATCACCGGGTTCATCACTGCGCCGATCCTGGCGCAGGCGAACGCCGTGACCACGAATTCCCACCAATTGGGCAGTTGCACGGTAACGACATCGCCGCGCCCGACACCGAGCCGCAGCAGCGAGCTTGCGGCACGATCCGCGAGCCTTGCCAATTCCGCGTAGGTGAACCTCGGCGCGTGTTCGCGATCCGCCCGGTCGGCGACGATCGCGACTTTGTCGGGCGCCCTTGCGGCGGCCTCGGTCAGCAGCTGATCGACACTTTTGTCGAGCCAATAGCCGGCTTCGCGAAAGCTGGCGTGAGGCGCATCTCGTAGGACAGCGGCCACGGTCATGTCTCCCTCCTGCGGTATCGCGTCATTTCCGACTTCACGTCGGATTAATTTCGTTTCTCGGTGGACCATATTGCCGCGTGCGACCTACTGCCAATGGTCAAGATTGTCGCTTCCGGCGCCACCGCGAGCGTCACGTCCCGGTAAACACCGGCTTGCGCTTCTCCACGAAAGCCTTGACGCCTTCCTGCGCATCCGCCGTTCTCGAAATCGCGGCGAGCGTCTGCGCCTCCTCCTCGAGCTGGCTTTCGAACGATCGATCGTTGGTCTGGGCGAACAGCCGCTTGATCGCACCAAACGCCTCGGTCGGACCGGCAGCGAGCTCCTTCGCGATCCGCGCCGCCTCCGACGGTACTGCCTCATCCGGAACGACGAAGTCGACGAGGCCGAGCGACAGCGCCGTCGCGGCATCGAACGTCTCACCGAGCAGGAAAAATCGTCTTGCGCGCGCGACGCCGATCCGGCGTGTGAGCGTCGTGGTCGACCCGCTGTCCGGACTGAAGCCGATTTTGGAAAACGCCGCCGATATCCTCGCCGATTCCGCCATCACCACGAGGTCGGCGGCCGCGATCAGCGACACGCTGCCGCCCGCGACATTGCCGTGAACGGCAGCGACGACCGGCGCGCGCATCCGAACCATCCTTGCCATGGCCACATGAATGTCGGCGGTCCAGGCCTTGATCGTCCCCGGCAGCGCGTCTCCCTGCTTCACCAGCGACATCAGGTCGCCGCCGACGCTGAACAGCCGGCCGCGCGCGGAGAGCAGCACCGCCCGCACATCGGCACGCTCGCTCAATTCCGCGATAGCCAGGCCAAACTCGCGACAGAAATCACCGTCGATTGGATTGCCGCGGGTGGGCTGATCCAGAATGATATGGGCGAGACCATCGTCGATGGTACATTCGAAACTCTCGGTCGATATCGCCAGTCCCATCGGTATCCTCCTTTCACGACAGCGCGCTTGCAGATCTTTTCCGTCCGCTGAGGCCTAGATCGACCGTGCCCGCTTTTCCTTTTGCACCGAAGCCTGGATGGACTCGCGGGCGCGCTGCCAGTCGGCGGGCGACAGTTTCGACAACCCGGCAAAGGTGCTGGGCGCGGCCAGATGATGGCCGCCATCGATGCTGATCGTATCGCCGGTGATGTAGCTACAGCCATCCGACATCAGGAAGATCAGGAGATTGCGCAGCTCGTCCATCTGGCCGAAGCGACGCAGCGGCACCTCGCTGGCCTGGGTTGCACCGACGCCGGTCTCTGCCAGCGGGTTGAGCTTGTCCCAGGCCCCTTCGGTCGGGAACGGTCCGGGCGCGATCGCGTTGACCCGAATGTTCTTCGGCCCCCACTCGACTGCGAGCGACATCGTCATGGCATGGACCGCCGCCTTCGCCATCGCCGCCGGCACGACAAAGGCCGATCCGGTCCACACCCAGGTGACGAGGTTGCTGATGATCACGCCCGGCAGGCCGGCCGCGATCCACCGCTTGCCGCAGGCGAGCGAGGTGTAGAACGAGCCGTCCATCACGGTCGACCGTACCGCCTCATAGCCGCGCGGCGACAGCGTCTCGGTCGGCGCGAGAAAATTGGCACCGGCGTTGTTGACGAGGCCCGTGAGCGGACCATCCGCCCATATGCTGGTCATCATCGCTTCGATGCTGTCGGGCTCGCGCACATTGGCGAGCAGCGCGGTCGCCTGCCCTCCCGTTCGCGTGCCGATCTCCTGGGCGGCCTGGTCGAGGATGTCCTTGCGCCGGCCGCAGATGTAGACGTGGGCACCATGAGCGGCGAAGCCGATCGCCATCTCCTTGCCGAGGCCGGTTCCTCCACCCGTAATCAGGATGCGCTTTCCCTTGAGCACGGCGGCGTCGAACATGGGCGGCTCCCTTCCTGCGATCGATTTTCGTTGCGGTCGGCGCTTCCCGGCTGGACAGAGCAAGCGCCGCGCCTGACCGATTTAATACACTAGCGTACTTCTTTTGTAAATCGGTCGACGCCCGCGGCGCCGGAGCGCCGTTTCCACGCCCATTTCATAGCCTTCCCTTTAAAATACGCTGGTGTATGGTATTAGTTGAGCGTCCGGCCCTGACTCGGCCCTTAAGGGAAACATCGATGGTTGAACTGCCCGATTGGGATCTGCGTCTCGGATATCTCATCCACGACGTGTCGCGGCTCAGGAGGATGATGTTCGACCGCGCGCTGGCGCCGCTCGGGATCACTCGCTCGCAATGGTGGGTGCTGGCGTTCATCTCCCGCAAGGACGGCCTTCCCCAGGTGCAGCTCGCCAACGAGCTCGATGTCGGCAAGGTCGCCGTCGGAGCCCTGATTGACCGCCTGGAGTCGTCCGGCTTTGTGATACGCCAGGCCGACCCCGTCGACCGGCGGGTCAAGCGCGTCTATGTGACCAAGCAAGCGCGCGGCTTCCTGGAGAAGCTCCGCAAAGAGACTGACAAATTCAACGCCAGGATCGTCAACGGGATCGACCGGAAGCAGCTCGAGGCAGCCTCCGACGCGCTGCTCGCCATGAAGCACAACCTCCTCGCCATGTCGGGAGGTACGGAGACCGACGGCGAAGCGGACGTGGAGGAGGATGCGCAGCCATCCAAGACCCGGAAAAAGCGGCGGGCGGCGGCCTGAAGCCTGCCACCCGCCCGAGGTGCTCCGGGAGGAGTCCGTGGACGTCTCATGAGACGATGTCGCGCCCCCAGATGTCGGCGTTGGGGCGAGCTTTCCGCATCAATTCCATGACCTGAGGGCCGAGTTCGTTGGGATCTTCGACCGGGTCGATTCCCGGGCCGGCATGCCAACCCTCGGCAACCTTGAGAATCCCGTCACCGGCCTCAAATACGCGGCCGGTCACATCCTGTGATTCCTCACTGGCAAGCCAGACCACGATCGGGGCGACCCAACGCGGGTTGCGTCGCTTGAGCTCCTCCTCGGTGCGCTCTCTCAGTCCCTCTGTCATCCGCGTCTGCGCCCGCGGCGCGATGGCGTTGACCGTGATGCCGTACTGCCGAAGCTCCGTGGCGCTGATGATGGTGAATGCGGCGATGCCCGCTTTGGCAGCCCCGTAGTTGCTCTGGCCGACATTGCCGAACAACCCGGAAGCCGACGAGGTGTTGATCAGGCGGGCGCGGATCGGCGCACCGCGCGTCTTTGCCTCCTGCCGCCAGTATTGCGCGGCATGGTGCGACGGCGCGAAGGTGCCCTTGAGATGCACCTTGATCACCTCGTCCCACTCAGCCTCGGTCATGTTGACCATCATGCGGTCACGCAGGATGCCGGCGTTGTTGATGAGGACGTCGAGCCGGCCGAATGTGTTGATCGCGTCGTCGATCAGCGCCTTGGCGCCGGCCCAGTCGCTGACGTCATTGCCGTTCACGATGGCTTCGCCGCCATTGCACTTGATGTCGTCGACGACCTGCTGCGCCGGTGAAAGATCGGCGCCCTCTCCCGCAGCCGTGCTGCCGAGGTCGTTGACGACGACCTTGGCGCCCTGCTCCGCCAGCATCAGCGCGTATTCGCGCCCGAGCCCGCGGCCGCCTCCCGTGACGATCGCGACCCGTCCGGCACATAGTCGTCCCATTTCTCGTCTCCTCTCTAGTTCTTTGCGTCGCCGCTCATGACGTCGCCGAACAGATGCCAATTCGTCCCTTCGAAGCGCATCAACTGCCATTGCTTGACCGGAGCGAAATCACTTGGTGAGGTGTTGAGGCGGATGCCGGGAAGCAGCATCCCCAATTCGACGTCCTTTAAATTGGCAGCGTGCCGCATCACGCTCTCGCGCGTGAGATCGTCACCGCATTGCTTCAGCAGATAGACCAGCGCCTGCGCCGTGTTGTAACCGTTCACGATCAGCGTATCGCTGCGGTCGGCGCCGGGAAAATAGCCGTCCAGGAATCCGTTGAGATCCTTGAAGCCGGTATCGTCCTTCCATACCGGATCGTTCGGGTCCTTGAAGTAGGCGGCCGAGATCAGCCCCTGCGCGTTCTCGAATCCTGCGGGCTTGATCACGCTGCCGATCGAGGCCGAGACGTAGCTCAGAAAGTGCAGCGGCTTCCAGCCGAGCTCCGACACTTTCTTGATCGCTTGCGCCGCAAATTTCGGCGTCGCAATGTCGAACAATACATCAGCGCCGGTCGATCGCAGCTTGACGAGATGGGAGTCGATGGTCGGCTCCGACACGTCGAACGCCTCTTCCGCCACGATCATCGACGCGGCCTTGTCGCCGAGCCCCCGCTTGATCCCCTTGAGATAATCCTTCCCGAAGTCATCGTTCTGGAATAGGATCGCGACCTTCGCACCGGGACGCTGCTCCAGCGCAAATTTGGCGTAGATCAACCCTTCGGTTTCGTAGCTTGGCGTGAATCCCATCGTCCAGGGGAAGTTCTGCGGATCGTTCCACTTCGCTGCCCCGCTCGATACGAAGAGCTGCGGCACTTTCCTGGTGTTGAGATATTTTTGTACGGCCGAGTTGGCCGCCGTACCCATCGCGTTGAAAACCAGCAGAACCTCGTCGCTCTCGACCAGCCGCCGCGTCTGCTCGACCGTCTTGGGCGGCGAATAGGCGTCGTCGTAGGACAGGAAGACGATGCGCCGCCCATTGATGCCGCCTTCCGCATTGATCTTGCGGAAATAGGCCTCCTCGGTCTTGGCGACCATGCTGAAGGCGGAGGCAGGACCGCTATAGGGCGACGTGTTGCCGATCCTGATCTCGGTGTCACTGACACCCGGGCCGTATTTCTTCTCGCCGGCCGCAGCTTGTGTCGCGAGCACGCCGGCGAGGATCAGCGCGGTGGCCCACGCAACACCGCGACTGCCGACTCCTCGCAAGGTCCAATGGCCCGACCGGCCGGCGTTGCAAACCACGGCGTCACTCCCCGTCGGCACAACCGGCACCGACCGCTTCTATTTCGTACACTTGTGTACTATATGATAGAATATCTTTGCAACCACCATTGGCGCAATCGTGAACGGTCGCACCAGCATGCGTGCGCAGCCCAGTTAGGGAGGACGCCTTGAACCTCGAAGCCGTCAAGAACTTCCGTTTTGAACCCGTCACACACAATTATTCTCGCCGTGACACAATGCTGTACGCGCTGGGTCTCGGATATGGCTGCGAACCGCTCGACCCGGCGCAGCTCAATTTCGTCTACGAGTCTGATCTGCACGCGGTCCCTTCGATGTGCTGCGTGCTGGCGCATCCCGGCTTCTGGGCCAAACGGCCGGAGCTCGGCATCGATTGGCTCAGACTGCTGCATGGCGAGCAAAGCTTCGAGATCCATCATCCAATTCCGCCGGAAGGAACGGTCACTGCCAGCTACGAGATCGCAGCGGTGGCGGACAAGGGCACCGGCAAAGGCGCCATTCTTCACCTCGTCAAGACGCTCAACGACGCTATCGCAGGCGTGAAGCTGGCAACCATCCGCAGCGTGCTGTTCCTGCGTGGAGACGGCGGCTGCGGCAGCTTCGGCACTGTTCCGACCGAGGCCAGCGCCCTCCCCGAACAAACACCCTCGCAAACCCTGGACATCGCCACGCTGCCGCAAAGCGCGCTGATCTACCGGCTGAGCGGCGACTACAATCCGATTCACGCTGATCCCGAGGCTGCCGCGAAGGCCGGCTTTGAACGACCGATCCTGCACGGCCTGTGCACGCTCGGCATCGCGACGCGCGCGGTTCTCGCAACACTCCTCAATGGCAGGCCCGATCATCTCAGATCGCTGTCGGTCCGCTTCAGCCGTCCGGTGTTTCCAGGCGAGACGATCCGCACGGAGTTCTTCGCCATCGGCGGCCAGATCCGATTCCGCTCCCGGGTGGTCGAACGCGATGTCGTGGTGCTTGATCGCGGTACGATAGCCCTCCGCGATTGAGTTATTTCTTCTCGATCTTCGCAATCTCGACGATTTCGGCCCAACGCCGCGTGTCGGCTTCCTCGAACTTTCCCAGTTCATCAGGGCCGGCCGGAAACGCCTTGGCGCCGACGGACTCCAGATAGGCCGCGGTGTCCTTGTTGTTGACGAAGCCGAGCACGACCTGACCGAGCTTTGCCACGATATCGGAAGGCGTCCCGGATCGCACAAAGACTCCGACCCAAGCGCTCAGCTCCGCTCCGGACAAGCCGGTTTGTGCGAGCGTCGGGACATCGGGCAGGCCCGCCAGCCGTTCGCTGCTCGTCACCGCGAGCACCCGCAACCGCCCGTCCTGCATCAGACCCTGCGCACTGGCGGGATCGGCGAACACGCAATCGACCTCGCCGGCCAGCACATCCGTCAGTGCTTGGGGCATGCCGCGGTACGGAACGTGCTGCATCTCGATGCCGGCGCGGGAACGAAACAGTTCCGCGGCACCCCGGCTCGACGTGTTGCCGCTGCCGAACGACAGCGGCTTTTGCCGCGACTTCGCCAGGGCGATGAATTCGGCAACGGTCTTGGCCGGAAACTCCGGCTTCACCGCCAGCATCATCGGAATGGTCATGATCCCGGCCACCGGCGCAAAGTCCGCCTTGGGATCGTAGGGCATCGCGTTGAACAGGTTGATGTTGGCCGCCTGGGTCGAGTTCGTGGTGACAAAGACGGTGTAGCCGTCGGCCTCCGCCTTCAAAACCGCGAGCGCGGCAAGATTGCCGTCGGCGCCGGGCTTGTTCTCGACCAGAACCGTCACGCCTGTCTCGATGCGAATGCCTTCGGCCAGGCGCCGCGTCACGGCGGGGAACGGCACGATCAGGTTGATGCGGCGCGACGGGTAGGATTCCGCCGACGCCTGCCGCCAATCCGCCGCTCCGATCAATGCGGCAACAAGCCATATCGCGATTGCAATGCGAAGCCGCATGGATACTCCCTGAGTCCGAGACGCCCGACGTTGCCACGCTGCGGTCCGGGGTCAACCGCAGTCCCGATTTGTTCTGATCGTACTCTACTTTACTATTGCTGAGAACATTCGTTCGCAGGCTAAGCGCCAGCGTCCCGGTGCGCCGCGTCGCAGATGATCTCCGAAGACTGACCTATCCGCACGGTTCCGACTCGCCGCTGGTCCGGCTCAGCTCGACGCGATCGATCTGCGCAAAACGTCCGTCATCAATCTCAAGGTCCGCCGCAAAGTGCATGGGATCGGCATGGCCAGAGATCACATTCGGGAAATGCCAGCTCGCGGTGCCCAGGATTTCCTCCCTGGCAAGCACCGCGATCTTCAGCGGATGACGCGCGCCAACGCCACGCGCGCTCTGGTAGCCATCCGCGATGCAGTAGAGTTCGAGCCGCACCTTGTTCTCGGCCAGGCGCTGAACCGACAGCTCGATCTCGCAAAAACCAAAGGCGGGATCATCTTGTGAGCCCTCGGCGTAGAAATAGAACGCGCCGATCTTGCCGTGCGAGCACGGGCCGAGCTTGCGGTCCTTCGGCACCTGCGGATCCGGCCGCGCCGGCGTGCGCGGCGGCAACGGCCCGAGCGAGCAGAACTGGCGATAGGAATAACAGCTTCCCAATATTCCCTCCCGTTAGCCCTGGTCGAGCCCGAACAGCAGCCTTGCATTGGCGCAGAGTGCTTCGCGCCCGACAGACAAGGCCTGCTCGGCGAACTGCGCGGGCTTGTCCTGCTTGATCGTGAACGGATAGTCCGACCCGACGACGAGCCGGTCGTTGCCGACTTTGTCGGCCAGATATTGCAGTGCCGGTCCGTCATACAGGATCGTGTCGTAATAGAAGGATCGAGCGATCTCGGTCGGATCCCTTGCAAACAGACTCTGCAGCGGCGGTCCCATTGCATAAGCGTGGTTCAACCGCGGCAACAGCCAGGGTAGCGCGCCGCCACCATGGCTAAGCAGGACCCGCAGCTTAGGAAAGCGCTCGAGCACGCCATGGGTCATCAGCGACACCGCGGCGAATGCCGTCTCCAGCGGAAACGCCGCCACGGCCGCAAGCTCCGGACGGCCACCCATCCGATCGAGCCCCAGCGGATGCAGCGGATGGATCATGAGCACCAATCCGGCCTGCTCCGCGGCTGCATAGACATCGTTCAGGCGCGCGTCGCCGAGCGCCATGCCATTGATGTGCGTTCCGATCTCGAAACCGCGCAGGCCAAGTGACTTGATGCTGTCGATGCGACGCACCGCAAGCGCAACATCCTGCATAGGCACCATCCCGATCCCGACGAAATGCCTGGGATGATCGGCGCAGAGCGCCGCGATGCCCTCATTCACGTAGCGGCAAAGCGCGTCGGCGTCGTCAGGGGGAAACCAATGCGACAGCAGTTCCGGCATCGGCGAAACGACCTGCACGTCGACGTCGTCGAGCGCCATGTCATCCAGCCTTCGGCGCGCATCCCAGCTACGGGAATCGATCACCCGAAACACCTTGCCGCCGACCACGACGGCCGCGGATGCGTCCTTGAGTTCGATCGACGGCCAGAGCGGATTGCGGCCCGGCTCCACCGGGATGTGCCGCGGAACAAAATGGGTATGGGTGTCGATCGCTTCGACCAAGACGTTTCCTCGATGTCTTTTTGCGGCGCACACCCCGGCAAGAACCCGGCCTATGCGTCGTCATCAACTTACAAGCAGGTTGGACTGTTTTTATTTCCTATGCAATCCTATATTCGTATGCTAGTGCACGATCCAACAAGATGCGGCCGATAGTGCATCAGGGAGCGAAGCGAGCGTGGCGCGAACGATCGAGAACATCGTGATCGCAGGAGCCGGCCAAGCCGGCGCGCGGGCCGCGGAAGCGCTGCGGGCGCGCGGTTTCAAGGGCGCCATCACGATGATCGGCGACGAGCCCCACCCTCCCTACGAACGGCCGCAGCTGTCCAAGGCCATGTTGCTGTCCGCCGATGCGCCGGTCGCCTATATCAAGCAAGCGCGCGACTGGAACGACGCACTGGGCGTGCGTCTCGAGACCGGCGCGGCGGCCGTCGATTGCGACACCGACCGCCGTATCGTGTTCACCGCCGACGGCCGTAGCTTTGCTTTCGACCGGCTCCTGCTCGCGACCGGCACCCGTCCGCGACGGCTCGCCGCGCTGGATGGCGGGCCGCTCGACGTCCAGTACTTACGCAACGTCGAGGATGCATTTCGTTTTCGTCGTCACATCGCGACCCGCTCACGCATCGTCATCGTCGGCGGCGGCGTCGTCGGGCTGGAAGCGGCCTGCGCGGCAGCGAAGAGCGGCTGCCTCGTTACGGTGATCGAAAGCGAGACGCGGCTGCTTGCCCGCGCGTTCCCTGCCTCGGTCAGCGATCTCGTCGCCGATAGGCACCGCAGTCATCGCGTCCAGTTCGTGTTCGGCACAACGGTGATCGGCGCCACGCCTCATTCCGTTCGGCTGAGCAATCACACGGAGATTGGTGCCGACCTGGTGCTGGTCGGTATCGGAGTGAGCCCGTCGGGTGATCTCGCCGCACGGCTCGGCCTGCCCAGCGCCGACGGCATTGCGGTCGACGCCTGCGGCCGCACCGCTGTTTCGGACGTCTTCTGTGCCGGCGACGCCGCCCTGCAATGGAGCCGGTGCCATGGCCGCGCGATCCGCGTCGAGACCTGGGCGAATGCACAGAACCAGGCCATTGCAGTGGCGGCCAACATGATCGGCGAGGTCAACGCCTACAACGACCCGCCATGGTTCTGGACCGACCAGTATGACCTGAACATCCAGGTCGTCGGCGACATGCGCGATGCCGAGCACATCGCGCGCGGCGATCCGGCCAGCGCAAAATTCTCGATCATCGCAATGCGCGGCACCGAGGTGGTCGGCGCGCTCGCGGTGAACGCCGCCAAGGACATGGCGATGCTTCGGCGGATCATCGCCGCCAACGCCAAGCCATCGCGCGGCGATCTGGAGTCGCCGGGTTACGACCTCCGGGCCGCATTGAGATCACAATGAAAATTTCAAGGGAGGGAGTGCAATGAACGCGTTCGAACGCATGAACACCGCGCTCATGGTCGACGAGACCAGGCAAATCTTCAAGGTCTCGCGGCAAGCGTTTGTCGATCCCGACATCCTCGAAGCCGAGCGCGCGCGCATCTTCGAAAGATGCTGGCTCTATCTCGGCCACGCCTCCGAACTGCCCAAGCCCGGAGATTTCGTCACCCGCCAGGTCGGCGGCCGCAGCATCCTGTTCGCGCGCGATGCCAAGGGGACCTTGCGCGCCATGTTCAATACGTGTCCGCATCGCGGCGCACAGGTCTGCCGCGAGAAGCACGGCAACGCAAAATCCTTTCAGTGCTTCTATCACGGTTGGGTGTTTGGCCTCGACGGCGCGCTGCGCAGCCAGCCGGGCGAAGCTTCCTATGCGCCGGATTTCAAGGAGCGCAGCACGTCGAACATGCAGCAGGTGCCGCGGTTCGAGACTTTTCGCGACTTCGGCTTCGTCTGCTTCGACAAAAATGCCGAGCCCCTCGACAGCTACCTCGGCCCGGTGAAGGAGTATCTCGACATCATCGCCGACCAGGCCGAGATGGGCATGACCATCGTCGGCGGCACGCAGGAATATTCCATGCGCGCCAACTGGAAGCTGCTCACCGAGAACTCGATCGACGGCTATCACGCGCTCACCACGCATGCGACCTATTTCGATTACCTCAAGGCCACCAATGGCGGGCTGGCACCGGTGCCGCTGGAAGGCGCCGCGCGCGATCTCGGCCGTGGACATGCCGTGCTGGAATACAAGGCGCCGTGGGGGCGTCCGGTCGCACAATGGGTCCCGATGTGGGGCGACGACGGCAAGCGCGAGATCGACCGGCTTTACCAGGGCCTGGTCGCGCGATTCGGCGAAGAGCGCGCCAAACGGATCGCGCTCTACAATCGCAACCTGTTCGTCTTCCCGAACCTCGTGGTCAACGACATCATGGCCGTGACCATCCGCACCTATTATCCGCAGGCGCCCGATTTCATGACGGTCAGCGCCTGGGCGCTGGCACCCAAGGAGGAGACCGATTGGGCACGCAAATACCGCCTGTTCAACTTCCTCGAATTTCTGGGCCCTGGCGGCTTTGCCACTCCCGATGATGTCGAGGCGCTCGAACAGTGCCAACGCGGCTTCCGCAACGCCACCGAGGCGCAATGGAACGACATCTCCAAGGGCATGGGCAAGGAAACGCCGGCGTACGACGACGAGCTACAGATGCGAGCGTTCTGGTCGAACTGGAACAAGCACGTCTTCGCGGCATCGGCGTGAGGCAGGAGGCGCACATGCAGAATATCTCGCGTGCCGATGTCGAGGACTTCCTGTTCGCCGAGGCCGAGCTGCTCGACGAATGGCGGCTGCCGGAATGGCTCGAGCTGTTCACGGACGATGCGATCTACTACGTGCCGTCGACCGACGTTCCCGCCGATTCCTCTCCCGACAAGAACCTGTTCTATGTCGCCGACGACCGCTTCCGCCTCAGCGAGCGCGTCAAGCGGCTGATGAAGCGCACCGCGCATGCCGAATTCCCGCATTCGCGCACGCGACATCTCGTCAGCAATGTGCGGATCCGGGGCCGCAGCGACACTGAAATGGAGGTCGCCACAGCCTTCATCACCTATCGCACCAAGGACGGCATCACCGACACCTATTTCGGCAGCAACCGCTATCGGCTGGTTGCGGAAAACGGCCGGCTGCGGATCAAGGAAAAGCGCTGCCTGCTCGATAGCGACGGGCTGCGCACGCAGGGACGCGTCAGCATCATCCTTTAGGGGTCGTCGATCGTGGACAAGAAGCTCAGGAACAATGTGGCCGTGGTCACCGGTGCCGCAAAGGGCATCGGCCTTGCGATCGCGGAGCGGCTGGCGAAGGACGGCGCCAGGCTGGTGCTCGCCGACCTTGACGAGGCCGGGCTGAAGCAGGCCGCGGCGCATCTCGCCAGCCAGTTCGACGCGGAGGTTGCGACCGAGGCCGGTGATCTGTCCGACCAGGGCGTGGCCGAAAAGACCATCAAGCTCGCCTCCGAACGGTTCGGCCGCCTCGACATCCTCGTCAACAACGCCGGCGGCGGCATCATCAAGCCGTTCGCGGAGCACACGCCGGAGACGCTCAAGACCACGATCGACCGCAATTTGTGGACCGTGCTGTGGTGCTCCTGGTACGCGATCACGCCGATGCGCAAGCAGGGCTACGGCCGCATCATCCATCTCGGCGCCGATTCCGTACGCAGCGGGCTGTGGGATCATGCCGCCTACAACGCCGCCAAGGGCGGCGTGCATGGTCTCACCACCGGCATGGCCCGCGAGTTCGCCAGGGATGGCATCACCGTCAACACAGTGGCCCCCTGCGCGGTGAACACGCCGCAGATGGCTGCAATCACCAAGAGCGATCCCGCACTTGCCGCAAAATTCGTCAGCGTCATCCCCATGGGCCGTCCGGCCGAGATGGAGGAAGTCGCCTCGATGGTTTCCTATCTCGCCTCCGCCGAAGCGTCGTTCGTGACCGGCCAGGTCATCAGCGTCAACGGCGGCAGCACCATGCTCTAGGTCTTGCTCATGGCTGAAACGGTCATTCTTTGCGCTGCCGATGAGGTCGTCGAGGGCGAGATCAAGCAGGCGCCGCTGCCCGACGGCACCAACGTCGCGCTCTATCGCGTGGCCGGCACCATCTACGCCACCGCCGACATGTGCACGCATGGCGAGGCGTCGCTGGCGGAAGAAGGCATCATCAACGGCAAGATCGTGGAGTGCACCTTCCACTTCGGAACGTTCGACGTCACCACCGGCGAGCCCACCGGCATGCCTTGCGAGATTGCCTTGAAGACCTATCCCGTCACGGTCGTTGACGGGAACGTCCAGATTGAGGTCTGACATGTCGCCACTCCCCAACCGCTCGCCCTCCCCGCACAAATCCGCGCGCCGATCATTGGCGCCGCCGCGCCCGCGCACCCAGGCCGAGCGGACAGCCGAGACCCGTTTGCGCATTCTGAAGGCCGCAGCCAATCTGATCCGGCGTCGCGGCTATGCGCGGTTTCGCACCGCTGAAGTAGCCAGTGAGGCCGGCGTCTCCCGCGGCGCCCAGCTGCATCATTTCCCGACCAAGGACGAGCTCGTCGTCGCCACGCTCGAATACGTCTTCGAGCAGGCGCAGATCCTCAGCCGCCGCCGCGCGGCTGCCGTCAATCGCCCGCGCGACCTGATCGAGGCCGTGATCGAGGACGCCAAGGAATTTTTCTTCAGCCAGCATTTCATGGTCGCGATCGACATCGTGCTCTCGACCTCCACCGACCAGGCGGTGCGCAAGAAGATCCTCGACATCTCGCGGAAGGCGCGTCGTCCGGTCGAGGCGGCCTGGGCAGAGGCGCTGGCTGCCAGCAACGTTCCCCCCGCGGTCGCGGCCGATGTCGTGGCGCTCACCCTCGGTGTCGTCCGCGGCATGGCGCTGCGCACGCTCTGGGACAACGATCCGAAATGGTTCGAGCATCTGTTCGAGCTCTGGCGGCAGATGATCAAGGCCTTCCTCGAATCCCAACAGAATCGGAGTCGGCTGCGATGAGCAGGCAAGCCGCAAGCACGCCACTGATCACATCAGTCTGCTACATCCGTCATACCGTCAGCGAGCCGCAGGCCTGTGCGCGGTTCGTTTCCGACATCTTTGGTCTCCAGCAGGTTGCCGGTCACGACGACGAGCTGGCCTTCCGCTCGGACGATCGCTTCCGAACCGTGAGTCTCAGCCACGATCAGCGCGACGGCACCAGCATCGGCATCGAGGTCTGGGATGACGCCGCGCTGCAAGACATCGGCGAGCGGCTGCGCGCGCAGGATTTTGCCGTGCGGCCGGCAAGCCCGGACGCATGCCGGCGGCGATATGTGCAGTCCGCCCTGCTTGCGGACGATGCCTCCGGCAATCGCATTGATCTCGTCACCCGTCCCACCCGCAGCGGCCGGCGCTATTTTCCGCCGCGCGATGCCGGCATCGTCCAGTTCCAGGGCATCGGCCTGCGCAGCACCGATCATGTCCGCGACCTCACGTTCTGGCGACTGCTCGGCGCCGAGGTGACTGACTGGGTCGGCGATATAGCGTACCTGCGCATCGATCATCTGCATCACCGGATCGCGCTCTATCCGTCACGGCGAAACGGCCTGCTCTACGCCGCCTTCGAGGTCGAGGCGCTCGATCAGATCATGCAGAACAGCTACTTCATGCAGGACAACCAGGTGAGGATCGTGCAGGGGCCCGGCCGCCAGTCGGCCTCGCACCAGATCTTCCTGCATGTCGAAGGACCCGATGGGTTGATCCTGTCCTATGTCAACGGCATGGCCGAGATCGGCGAGAAGCCGCGTCCGGCCCGGCAATTTCCGTTCAACGCCACCTCGCTCTGCAACTGGGGCAGCGAAAGCAAGGATGTTCCCGAGCTCGGCGTCCCCGCATCATCGAACAGGAGCAACGCATGATCCAGTTGAAGGACGTGAGCTATGTCCGCCTCGGTTCGCCCGATCTGGAGCAGGCCGAGCATTTCGCCACCGCCTGCCTCGGCCTCCAGGTCGCCGAGCGCGGCGACAAGGCGCTATATCTGCGATCCGACGAACGCGCGCACACGCTGTGCTACTCGGAAGGCGATCCGCGCGAGCAGACCGTCGGCTTCGAGGTGGAGGACGAAGCCAGCCTGCAAGACGCGGCGGCGACTCTGGAATCGCTCGGCCATCCCGTCCACGCCGGCACCGCGCAGGAGGCCGAGCAGCGCAAGGTCAAGGCCTTCATCGGATTTCGCGACCCGACCGGCAATCACATCGAGCTGGTGGTCCGCCCGGAGCGCAGCGGGCGGCGCTATTTCGCCAGCCGTGACGCTGGCATCACCGGTTTCAGCCATATCGGCCTGAATTCGACCGATCCGGCGCGTGACGAGCGGTTCTGGACGCAAGTATGCAATGCACGTGTCAGCGACCGCATCGGCGACATCCCGCTGATGCGCGTCAATGCGATTCATCACACGATCGCGCTGGTGCGCGCGCCCCAGGCAGGCATCCAGCACATCAATCACCAGGTCGAGAGCAACGACGACGTGCTGCGCTCCTACTACTTCCTGAACGAGAGGCGCGTGCCGATCGTGTTCGGCCCGGGCCGGCATCCGACCTCCGGCGCGCGATTCCTCTATTTCAAGGGGCCGGACGGCATGATCTTCGAATACTCGGTCGGCGTCGACGAGATCGCGGATGAAGCGACACACCGGCCGCGGCAATACGGCTTCGAGCCGACAAGCTTTTGCATGTGGGGCTCCAAACCCGCCGGCATGACATTGCCGGGCAAATGAGCGCGATCGAAACGCCGCGGGCAGCGGGCAGACCTCACGAGGGACCATGGATCTGGGATTGAGAGGCCGCAGGGCCATCGTGTGCGCCGCCAGCCAGGGCTTGGGCAAGGCCTCCGCCATGGCCCTGGCACGTGAAGGCGTCGAGATCACGATTGTCGCTCGAAGGCGCGACGTGCTCGAAAGTGCCGCTGATGACATTGCGAGGGCAAGCCACCGCCGGCCCAGGATCGTCCTGGCCGACGTCACGACCAGCGAAGGCCGCGAGGCCATTCTCGCCGCCTGCCCCGATCCCGACATTCTCATCAACAACGCCGGCGGACCGCCACCCGGGGATTTCAGGAATTTCGGGCGCGACGACTGGATCAAGGCGATCGACGGCAACATGCTGGCGCCGATCGCGCTGATCAAGGCCACGGTCGACGGCATGATCGCGCGCAAGTTCGGGCGTATCGTCAACATCACCTCGCACGCCGTGAAGGCGCCGGTCGCGATGCTTGCGCTGTCGAATGGCGCCCGGACCGGCCTGACCGGCTTCGCCGCGGGCCTCGCGCGCTGCATTGCCGAGCACAACGTGACCCTCAACAATCTCCTTCCCGGCACGTTCGATACCGATCGTTTGAAATCCAACCTCGCGGCGCTCGCCAGAAATCTATCGCGCGGCGTGACTGAAGTGACCGAGGAGGTCAGAGCCAGCAATCCGGCCAAGCGCTTCGGCCATCCGGACGAGTTCGGCGCCACCTGCGCGTTCCTCTGCTCGGCACATGCCGGCTACATCACCGGGCAAAACATCCTGATCGACGGCGGCGCCTATCCAGGCACGTTTTGATTCCTCTCAACACAAGAATAGCGGCGGCCCCTTGTCCGTAGCATGCAAAGAGCGCCGAACCCGACTCCTGCCGAAACCCACGAAATATTGGGAGTAGAGCCCAGCAACACGGGCGCAAATCTTCGCAGGCCGTGTCCGGCCTGTCCTATTTCTACGCCATCGTGGCCGATTTCCACACGCGCGTTCAGGACCTCTTCTCCAAATCAAAATATTCGGTTTTGATGAGATCGCATCGCAGTCGGTCTAGAGCCGTGCGGGAATACGACATCGTCTCAAGAGACACGAGAAACAGCCGATCGGAGAGCGAGTCGTCCGTGAAGAACGCCCAAGCCGTTGATTTGGAATCTTAAAACGACGAACTGTGGAAAATGAATTCGCCGGAAACCGGCCCTTCAAAATGGGGTTCCTTGCAAATTTGATTCGTGATTCTCTGTCGTATCACTGCTTCGGCGGAGGACGGGATGCGGCCACGGGAACGGCGGGAGAAGGGCGAGCAGGATCTGTTTCGCTCCCGTCTCGATCAGATCATCGACATGGATCACCCGCTGGCGAAGCTGGCACGGACGGTGGATTGGCCGTTTCTGGAAGGCCGCTTCGGCGAGGTCTACACGGATGATCCGGGCCATCCGCCGCTGCCGACCCGGCTGATGGCGGGCTTGGCGATCCTCAAGCACACCTATGACCTGTCCGATGAGGTACTGTGCGAGCGATGGCTCGAGAATCCCTATTACCAGTACTTCTGCGGCGAGGAGTTCTTCCAGCACCGGCTGGTGTTCGATCGCTCCTCGCTGACGCGCTGGCGCAATCGCATGGGCGAGGAGCGGTTGCAGGCACTGCTCCAGGAAACCCTGTCGGTCGCCACCAGGACCAAGGCGATCAAGCCGTCCGAACTGTCACAGGTGATCGTCGATACCACCGTGCAGCCCAAGAACGTGATGTTCCCCACCGATGCCAGGCTGCTGAACCGAGCACGCGAGAAGCTGGTGCGGCTGGCGAAGCAACACGGGGTGGCTCTGCGCCAGTCTTATACGCGAGTCGGCAAGTTCGCTCTGATCCAGCACCAGCGTTATGCCCACGCCAAGCAGTTCAATCGCGCCAACCGGATGCTGAAGAAGCTGCGCACCTTGCTCGGCCGTGTCATTCGCGACATCGGCCGTAAGATCGAGGGCGACGGCGGGCTCGAAGCGGCGTTCGCACAGCTGATGATGCTGGCACGGCGCGTGCGCGAGCAGCAGCAGCGCCAGCGCGGCCCGAAGGTCTATTCCCTGCACGCGCCGGAAGTCGAGTGCATCGGCAAGGGCAAGGCCCACCGGCCTTACGAGTTCGGCGTCAAGGTCTCCGTCGCCACCACCCTCAGCCACGCCAAGGGCGGCCAGTTCGTCACCCACGTGAAGTCGATGCCGGGCAACCCCTACGACGGACACACCCTCGCAACCGTGATCCCCGAGATGGAGGCGCTGGTCGGCAATACCCTCGATCGCATCCTCGCAGACAAGGGGTATCGCGGCCACAATGCACCGCCAGACCACAAGTTCAGGGTCTTCATCTCCGGCCAGAAACGGGGCGTCACACCCAAGATCAAGCGCCAGTTACGCCGCCGAGCAGCCGTCGAACCCGTGATCGGCCACCTCAAGGCCGAGCATCGCATGGGCAGAAATTATCTCTGGTACCGTCGGGGCGACGCTGCCAACGCCATCCTCGCAGCCGTCGGCTACAACTTCCGCCGGCTGATCCGCTGGCTCCGGCTTTTATTGTGCCAGATTCTCGTCGCCCTCATGGCAACCCTTCAACCCGCTCCGGCTTAAAACCGGCGTTCTTCACGGACGACGAGCGAGCATCAGAACGTGTAAAGCAGCCCATCTGTCAGAATGAAATCCGACCTCTCGCTAAGTCTTTGAAAAAGTTGGAGCGGGTGAAGGGAATCGAACCCTCGTATTCAGCTTGGAAGGGTGTCGAACTCTCAGCATTTTCAATGCCGGTTCGGACAAAATGCAGCTTCAGACGCCTTTGAACCTCAATAACTATTCCGGCCTGTCCGAACCCGTTTAGCGCCTCTTATTCGTGGATTGCCCGTCGGCAGCGCAATTCGTACCATACCTGCCAATCGTTTTGCACGGCGGAGGCGAGCGATGCGTATTTTAAGAATTGTCGCAGTAGTTATAGTGATAATCGCCGGCCTCGCCTTTGGGCCAACGATATTTTTTCATTTCTACCGACCCCTTCCGGACCTAGCCGCCGGAATTTCTTCGCTCGGCAGCGATGCAAAGGCGGGTTCTGAATTGACCAGAAGGCTAAGCGAGAAATTCCCGATAGGGTCCTCGGACACGATATTGAAAGCCGAACTTGATCGGGAAGGATGGGGCCCGATCTACGTAGATACTATCAACACCCGGAAACCTCCTGATCAGTACGTAAGGTTCAAGCGTCACATCAGCCTGCTCTTCGTGGAGGTCGCCACTGTTGTGTGGAAATCAGATGACAACGGCAACTTGATCGAAATTAGTGGCGGCTATTTCAGGGATGCTTTCTTCAAACAAGGTTAGCGGTCCCACGACCGGAGAGACGCCACTGAACCTTAATGACATTTCCGGCTTGTCCGAACACGCCTAGCGCTGCATCCACTCCGACCTGATCACCCTCGGCGGCGGCGGCACGGGCGCTGCGGCCAGCTCAGAGGCCCGCTGATCGAAGTTGATCGTCACCGCCTGCCGGGCAGCGGTCGCATAGACCAACGCATCCAGCGACTCCGCTCGGCGTCCGGGGATGCGTTCAAAGCGACGGCTCGGCTGGCCGCGCTTGTACCGGATCACCCGGCGCTCGCTGGCGAGCTGTTCGTAATAGACCGTGGGCAGCGAATTCGAGAACCGGATCGTATTGCCGCGCGCGAGGCGGTCGAAGATCGCCGACTTCAGGACATCGACGCCGATGATCGCCAGCCGGTTCGTCTTGGCGCTCTTGCCGCGCGACATCATGAACCCCGGCCGGGTTCCCGACATGCCCTTGCCGGCGAACACCCGGCGACTGATGCGCGGGCCGCAGAAGCCGAGCACTAGGTCGGCGTGGTCGCCGTCACCGCTATCGATCACCGCCGCATCGACCTTGAGGAAGCCGCCATTCGGATGCTTCCATTTCGTGCGCAGCAGCTCGTCCAGCTCCAGCCAAGTCGTGTCATCGGTGAACGCCCCCCAGATCACCAGATGACCGAGCACCAGCGCCGCGCCCTCGCGAGTCCAGCCGACCACGGTCGCCTCAATGCGATCATCCTGCACGTCGGCGCCGACCGTGACGCAAAGCACTTCGGCGACCAGCTCACGGTTACCATCAACCCGGTGGTCGTTGCCGAGGTGAACCCGTTCAGTCGCCTTGTTGCGATTGTCGAGCCGCGTTTGACCGATGTCGCGCGTTGGTATCTGGCCGCTGACCCGGCCCTGCTGCCGTGCCTCGAATTCGCGTATCTCGCGGGCGCGCCCGGTCCTCAGGTTGAGACCCGCGTCGGCTTCGATATCGATGGCATCGAGACGAAGGTTCGCTTGGATTACGGTGCGGGTATCGTCGAGCATCGTGGCCTCGTGACCAACGCCGGCGGCTGATCATGACCGACATGTCCACCTTGCTCGCCCAACTTGAAGCGCTCAAAGCCGCGCGCCGCTCTGGCACGCGGGTTGTGCAATACGGCGACAGTCGCGTCGAGTACCGTTCCGACACTGAAATGATGGCGGCGATTGCTTCCATCCAGACCGAGATCGCGGCGGAGGGCGGCACCTCGCGGCCGGCCGTCGCCGTGGTGCGGTCCAGCAAGGGTTACTGAGACTCCGGCACAGGACAAATGAGGGCGAAGCGGCCAGTCCAACAACGGAAAGCCAGAACCTCCCCGCTGTGCCGGGTTCCTTTTCGTGGGGTCAAGGTTGGCGAGGCCGCAATTGTTTTCGGGTAAGTGGACTCGGACTCTTACGTCGAGTCGAGGTGACGCTTATAGAGATAATTGGAAAGGCATCAGCATGAGCGGCGATGACACCGCTTGGCAGGCACTCATCAGGTTCGTCGCGAACGGGTGTATTTCGGATCGTGATCTCGAAAGTCGCGAACCTTGGGACATCGAGACCTACCCACCGCGACCGAAGCGAACGCGCAAGCGCCGGATGACGCTCTCCCGTGCGATGCGGCAGGCAAGTGAAGCTGGCATCGCTGTCGGCAGTGTGACCATCAACACGGACGGCAGCGCGACGCTGACCTTCGTCGAGCCGGGATTGAGCAGCGCGACGGAAGAAACGTCTGAGGACTTGAGGAAGCTGCTATGAAGCCGCCCCGCTCTGCCCTACCGTTGCCGCGCTACGTGGAGCGCAAGCCGCTCAAGAGCGGCGGCTGGGGATTTTTCTTTCATGTACCATCATGGGCACGGAAAGCCGATTGCCTCGTGCAGAGCGGGCCTCTGGGCACTGACTACGATGCTGCCGTGCTGCGGGCCGAAACCATCTTGTTGCCTGCCTTCGATGATTGGCGGACCGGCGGCATTAGCCCGCCGTCATCGCCAGCCGTCGTCGCGTTCGGCACACTCGATTGGATGTTTGCCGAATATCGCGCTGACCGTCGCTACACGAAACTCAGCCCCAAGCAAAAGCGCAACCATAAAGTTGGCTTTGAACTTGTCGGTGGATACGCCTTGAAGGATGGCAAGCGGCTTGGCGAAAAACGTTTGAACGCCATCGATACTGCGCTGACCGATGACCTATATGAAAAGCTGATGATCATCAAAACCACCGACGCCAAAGGCAACGTGATCGAACGTGAGCGCCGCACCACAGTCAACCACGCCATGAAGTCATGCCGTCGCGCTTGGAACGTGGTCGCACGTCGCCATCCCGGCAAGTTGCCGTTGGTCAATCCGTTCGCGCAAATGGGCCTGCGATCATCTGACCGCGAGACGCCAACCGCGAGCTATGACGATCTGCTGGCGTTCCGCGCCAAGGCTGTTGAACTCGGCCTGCCGTCGCTGGCGACCGCTGCACTGATCGGCTGGGAATGGCTGCAACGCGAGACAGATATCTTCGCGGTGTTCGCGGTGTCGCACTACCGACCGAAAGAGCGCCCGAACATGGTGCGCGTGGTGGACGAAAAAACGAAAAAGGAAAGTTGGATACCGCTGATCGATGATGCTGGCGCATCCATCTATCCCGAACTGATGGCCGAACTCGATGCCATCAATCGGGGTCGTATCGGCGGCCTGATGTTGTGCCGGGATTGGGGCGACCGTAGCCCGTGGCCGACATGGCCGAAGCCGGATGAGCCCGATTTCACGCATCTCAGCCGTAAGGTCAAAGAAATCGTCCGCGCCGCTGGCCTACGCGACGAACTGTCGTTCACGTCATTCAGGCATGGGGGTTTCACCGAGGGCGGCGACGCCGAATTGACCGACCGCGAGATGCTGGCACAGGGGCGGCACTCGACCGTGAAGGTGCTTCCGAAATACACCAAGCGCACGACGCGACAGGTGATGAACGGGGCTAAGAAACGCCGCGCGTCGCGAACAAAAAGCGGACATTTGTCCGAATGAGCGGCAGCTCGCTTGTCCGAATGGATGGCTGACAATGCCGGAAGTGCCTGAAAACATTGGAGCGGGTGAAGGGAATCGAACCCTCGTATTCAGCTTGGAAGGCTGCTGCTCTACCATTGAGCTACACCCGCATCACCGGCTCCCTAACACGGCGCGGCGGCGGTCTCAACTGCCCAAGAGGCGCTTTCCGCAGCCTTCCCGGCCCTCGCGAACGGACCTAGTGGCTCTGCACAGTGATTTTGACGGGTTGGGTCCGGCGGTCAGATTAGCTCGGGCAGGAGTTTCGGATCAATGAGGACCTCGATGCTGCGAGGCGTCCTTGGCTGCCGTCTGATGAGGCCGGCGCGTTCCAGCGTCAGCACCATCTGGTGAACCGAAGGCGGGCTGACGCGGAAATATTCCTGCATGTCGGTTTCGGCCGGGGGCCTGCGATGCAGCCGGGTATAGAGGTGGATAAAAGCCAGATACTGCCCCTGCGTGGGCGTGAAGGGTTTTGTCGAAGGACTCACGCCGGCCATCCGATTCAGTTGTTCGTGCGTGCCTCGAACGAGGAGGCACGCCATGAATGTACGCTATCGGGTCGAACTCAGCCAAATCGAGTGCACCGAACTGAGGGCGCTGCT
>NZ_JADPKQ010000037.1:0-538 GCF_023074015.1 Bradyrhizobium sp. 142 | reverse complement strand
CGCATCCCGACGGTTACGGCCGCAGCTGGTTCTGCGAACTCTATCGAGCCTGGGAAGGCCGGTTGTCGCCGACGATGCGGCAGGCGCATGTGGCCGGCGAGAAGCTGTTCGTCGATTACGCCGGTACGACGATTGACATCGTCGATGCCGCGACCGGAGAGGTGCATGCCTGCCAGCTGTTTGTCGCAGCCCTCGGCGCATCGAGTTTTACGTACGCCGAGGCAACCTTCACGCAGACGCTGCCCGACTGGATCGGCTCGCACACACGCGCCTTTGTCTTTTACGGCGGTGTGCCGGCGATGGTCGTTTCCGACAATCTGAAGTCCGGCGTCACCAAGGCCTGCTTCTACGAGCCGGGCGTCAATCGTGCCTATGCCGAAATGGCGGTGCACTACGACACGGCCATTGTGCCGGCACGGCCGAGAAAACCGCGCGACAAGGCGAAGGTCGAGGTCGCCGTGCAGGTCGCGACGCGCTGGATTATCGCCAAGTTGCGCAACATCAGGTTCTTCTCGCTCGTCGAGTTGAACGCAGCGAT
>NZ_JADPKQ010000162.1:0-23556 GCF_023074015.1 Bradyrhizobium sp. 142 | reverse complement strand
CGATCTTGGCCGCAATCGACGTCACCGCCGCCCAGCGCGAGGGATGCTCACTCGCGTGATCCAAAACCATCCGAACCGCACGCGCCCGGACCTCGGGTGAAAACTTGTTCGTTGTCTTGCTCGTCATGGCTCCACCTTCTCAAGAGTTGGAGCCTCCGGCAATCCCGGGGCGGTTCAGAGAAGCGATGCCAGTGCGGCAGAGCTATAATGTTGGTACCGCTGCAAGCCCAGGTCGTCTCCTGACAATGCCGGCTTGGGAGCGGGGCAAGGCACTCGGCGTGAAGCTGGTGACCGTGTTTCCGAAGAGCGGGGCATGCGGTCTCCCTGCCTTTTCCTCGCTTTACATGCTGTTCGACGGCAAACGGCCGGCCGCGCGCAATGATCGATGGCGAAACACTCACTAATCGGCGTACGGCCGCCGCCTCCGCGCTCGCATCACGACATCTCTCACGCCCCGACAGCCGCACGCTGCTGCTGATTGTAACCGGCCGGCTCACCTCCTATTTGGCCGTTGCCCATCGCGCAGTTAGGCCGATTGAAGCCGTGCTGGTCTGGGGGCGCAATGCGCAACGTGTCCAAGCGCTCGCGGACACACTTGAGCATCAGGGTCTCAAGGCCAAACCGGCTGCTGATCTGACGGACGCTCTCTCGGTGGCGGACATCGTTAGCTGCGCCACCACGTCACGTGAGCCGCTGATCGTAGGCCAGCACCTCAGGCCAGGAACACATCTCGATCTCGTCGGCGCATTCACACCAGAAATGCGTGAGACCGACGACGATGCTGTTTGCCGCAGCCGCGTGTTCGTAGATACTATGCGCGTGCCCTCAAAGAAGCCGGTGATCTGCTCCAGCCGATTGCGGGTGGCCGATGGGACGCCTCAATGATGTGTGGGGATCTTCATGAGTTAACCAATGGTTTGAAGTCTGGCCGCCTTTCGCAGCAAGAGATCACTCTCTTCAAGTCTGTTGGGGCCGCAATCGAAGATCTTGCGGCTGCGAATCTTCTTGCCTGAGAAATACAATGGTTTTGAAAAAACACGAGATCGCGTATTAACACTGATGTGCGCCTTCAGGCGAGGTTGCCGACTCTGAAGTGTTTCGCCGAACTCAGATCGAGGCATGTAAGCGCGAAGAATGCTGACACCCTAGGCGAATCACTGTTGACGCGTCATGTAGCTGATAGCGCGAATCATCCCGTACGCAGATTTTCTGCGGATACCTTGCCTGAGCTGCCAGTCTTGATCTCGAACCTGATCAAGGCCCCCTCTGCAAGATCGGTATAGCCGGCCTTCTCGACCGCCCTATGTGCACGAAAACGTCGGCTCCGCCATCATCCAGCTTGATAAACCATAGCCTGGGTCGCGTTAAACCACTTTACGATACCAGTCGTCACCAAAGTATCTCCAATTCCAAATGACGGCGATCTACCTAATGGCTAGAGAGAGATCAAGTCCGTACTCGTTGCCAACGTGCGATCTTGTCGCCGCGCAACATGAAGCGGCAATAGCAAGCAGCTTCGCGGAACGGTTAGACTGAGCGCGCCCTTGGCTACTTCCGGCGGCGAAGCCTGCGAATCGCGCTGCGTGAGAAATTCTGGGTATCGAGAGCTGAAAATTCACATCGTCAACCAAACTCAGGCAACGCGACCGCCGCACATGTTAGCGGCATCTGCGGGAGCCCGCGCTCGGCTTCAAAACAAGGACCTGAAAAGTAACGGTAGTGCACGGATCGTCCCGCAATTCGGACGCAAATTCAGAATGTCCTTTCGAATTTCGGGAGAGGCCCTTTGATGTTTTTCCCGGGCCGTTCGGCACGACTTGCCGGCTGTCCAGCATCGAAGCTGATCCTGGACAGGCCAGTGCTCCACGAAGGCGAGCCCACATTTCCCGAAGAGACGCAGCCAAAAACTCGCGAGACTGAGTTTCCAATCTAGGGTCGCGACAGAGCAAGAAGATTGAAAACTACCATACGCGCGTGAAGGTATCGGCACCCTTCAACTTGCCGGGCTTGCCGTTCTTGTCAACGTAGAACAGCGTCCATGAGGTCGGCATTTGAGACCCGTTGAGTTTTCCAACCCACCGGGTGAAGGAATTGCACTGGGCAAAGGTAACAACAAAATACAAGCCAGTTGGGCTAACGGCTCCCGATGCAGGATAAGGAATGCCCTGGCACGCAAACCCTTGAGCATGGTTTGTGAAAGTCCCTTGTATTGCCTCGCTATTGGCGGACCAAACAAAAAGTTCTGAACCTCGTTCATTCTTCCAGTATGAGGGGGCAGGAAGCCCCTGTGCAATGGCCTCGGCGGAAAGAGAGAAGGAATGGGCGAGCAGCAAGAGTCCCAGAAGTCTCTTCATATTGAAGCCCCAAAAAAGGTCACTTAAAGGTCGCAACGTGGATCATCTAGCGTGATACAACTTGAGGTCATATTCGCTGCTCTTATCTCGCGTTCGGCAAAGGAATGCGGCGCATATACCCGAAATCACGCTGGATCGCGGCGTAGCCGGACCCTGTCGAGCCCTCGGCGCTTTTCATCCTCGAATCGGTTCGCCTGGGCGGCCGAGCGCCGAGCCGATGCTCGGTTATTTTGATGTGCCATGCCTGTGGTCGTCGGAGGAGATGCGGAGAGTAGAGGTCATTGTCCACGAGCTGTATCGGATCGGGCAATCCGCGCCAGGACGTCCATCCCGTGTTGCTAGCATCATCGTCTTCAATGGGTCCGAAAAACGCGTGCAGATCAAGAAGCAGGCCCCGCCCGCACGACTTTCGTGGGCCAATGATCTCAGATAGCGACTGGCGATACGATTCGACCAATCCTTGAGAACGAAGACCTTGGGTCCGGGCGCTCCTGATAGATCCGTGTTCGCCGAACAGAGACTCGGAAATCACGGCTTCCTGGAACGACCCAATAGCAGCCCTCCGGATCTCGATTCAAGTCTGCGACGTATCGATCGTGTATCGCCGCGATCCTTGTAATCCCCAATTCAGGCAGGAAGCCGTAGACGCGGAAGGTGCCAGTCGGTTGTTTCATAGCCATCTTCGAAGAAGCAGCGTGAAAGGCTGCTCAATGGACGGCTGAATGAAGGCGCCGCCGTGGAGTCCGCGGCTTGCGAGGCACGTCGCGTCAACAAACAACATGCACGCGGCTTGTGAGCAAAACATGGCCTGGCAGCGCGACGGCCTTCCTCCGCTGCTGATGGCGATCAACGTTTCGCCAAGGCAGTTCTCCGACGAGAACCTCCTCAGATATATCGACGAGGCCCTTCAAGTCAGTGGCATGGACCCGACATTGCTCCAAAGAGATCACGGAGAGCATGGTTATGCTGAATGTCGAAAAGGCAGTTCAGGTGCTGGATGCAATACAGGGCTGGGGCGTGCGTCTTGCCATCGATGATTTCGGAACCGGCTATTCGTCGATGTCCGTCACGAAACGGTTCCCCATATCCACACACTCGATGGCGCTCGTCATGGCGGCAGATACGATCTCAGGTTACATTCGGGGTCTTCTCGACGGCAAGGAGTTTAAACACACCGCTTACGCTCTCGATCGAGATTCCCGAAAGGCGGCGCTCGCCCGGTTCCTGCGCAAAGCCGCCGGTGAATCAGCTGCGATAGTCGAGGCCGAGCCACCTCTAGCGGCTTGATATCGAGGCGACAGGAAGCTCGCCGCAGGTACACTCGCGGGGCCTTTCGAGTCTTAACGCGCAATCGGTGGTCGGGACCGCATCAAGTATGAGGACTGATAGTCCTGCCTGCTCAAAATAGAAGATAGTGATAAACTCAAGGTCACAAAATCCAATGGATGTTCTAATCTTATTTTTTGGGGGTATCGGGTGGTCGCGCAGGCTCAGGGTCCTTGGACGTCTTTGGCACTTCATACTCTCGGCTGGAAAGCATTTCAGGATCTTGGCGCTCAAGTCTGTGAAGAGGTTCTCGGGCGCACCGTTTCAATCTATCGGGAGGCGCAAGACGGTGGACAAGACGCCGTATTTCTCATGGCATCGGCGAAAAATCCGAAGACAGGTGTGGGTACGGTTCAGTGTAAATTCACCTCGGATCCCGGTCGCCGACTCCGAATATCTGATCTCAATCGGGAAGAGGAAGCTGTTCGGGGACTCGTAGCAAGCGGACAAGCGGAGACCTACGTTCTTTTAACGAATATGGGGGTCGACGCGCCCGTCGCTGTTTCTCTGCGCGCCAGACTGGTCGAACTGGGCGTCAAATTCCCGCACATTCTAGGCGGAGAATTCCTGACCTGGTCCATACGCCGGAGCGCGCACCTCCGGGCTTTGGTCCCAAGAGTCTACGGGCTAGGAGACCTTTCAACGATTTTGGACGAACGGCGCGCGGCGCAAACGAAGCATTTGCTAGGCCACCTGGTTGATACGCTGAAAGTGTATGTTCCGACCGGCGCTCACCGAAATGCAATTCGACGCTTGGCGGAAAGTGGCATCGTTCTCTTGCTCGGCGAACCTGCTACCGGCAAGTCAACAATTGCTGCCATCTTAGCAACCACGATGGCAGAAGAGGAGGGGCACGAGAGCCTCAAGTGCGAGGGTCCGATGGACCTGTCCGACCGATGGAATCCCAACGAGCGAAACCGCTTCTATTGGGTAGACGATGCCTTTGGCGCCACCCAAACGCGGGCTGATTACGTTGATCATTGGATTTCGATCATGCCAAAAGTTCAGGCCGCTATCGCGTCAGGAAACCGATTTGTACTCACCTCACGCCGGCACATTTACGAGGCGGTCAAGTCCAAACTCGGCACGCGCAATCATCCGGCATTAAAGTCCGAACGGGCGATCGTTGATGTAGGAGACCTCACGAACGACGAGCGACAGCAAATTCTTTATAACCATATCAAAGCCGGTCAACAGACGACCGCGTGGAAAAACGCAGTCGCGCCGCAGCTGGATGCGATCGCAACCGAAAGCCGCTTCATTCCCGAAATTGCGCGCCGCCTTGGTGATCCCTTATACACCGCGCGGCTGGGGGTAAGTCACGCCTCACTGCTGGCCTTCGTCCGCGCTCCGAAGCCGCATCTCATTGAGGTAATTGAAGAGCTCGGTCGGGTTCATCAGGCGGCGCTCGCCCTTGTTTATATCCACCGGAGCCAACTTCCCGCCAACGCTGGCAGTGACGTTACATGGGACTTAGTCGCCAATGCATACGGCGTGGACAAAATCTCTCTTGGAGAGGCGCTTCTTGAAATTGACAAGTCGTTTGTCGTCAGAACGGCTGATCAACATAAGACTTGGTGGACATTCAAGCATCCCACAATTGTTGATGCGCAATCTGAAATACTCGGCCGTAGGCCGGAACTCACCGAGCTCTATCTTCGGGGAGCGCACTGGCGCGATATTCTGTCAGAGGTGGTGTGCTTTGACGCCGAAATCATCAAGGATGCTGTGGTCATCCCGAGTACACAACTGAGTTTGCTCGTGAGCCGTTTGCGCGAAATCCCGGACGAGCCGGAAGCAAACCAAAGCTTGTACGAATTTCTTGCAACGCGTGCGTCAGATGACTGCCTGCGGGCTGTTCTCGCTCTCGATCCTGATTTGCTCCATCGAGACAACCAGTACTGGTCGAAACTTGCATATGACCCGAAACTCAGAACAGCTGCACGCCTCTATCGGATCGGTCTCCTCGCCGATGAATTTCGCGAACAGCTTGTTGATCGAATGCGGAGCCGGTTCTCCTCCAGTCTCGACGCATCCTTTCTAGAGCAGAGTAGCTTGCTAGACTTATTCGATCCCCGCGATCTAATGAGGTTCACGATGGAGGTGCGAAACACGCTGCCTGCGTTGGAGGACCATGCAAGATCCATCGAAGAGAATGCAAGCGATCATTACGACGCCGAAATGGGATTTGATGATTATCGGTCGGCCGTAGAAATCTTCGAAGAACTATTTGAGGAAGACGAAGAAGCGCCCTCTCTCATCGAGAATGCCAAGTACGTGATGGACGCCGCAACAGATCGAATGAAAGCACGATTCCCGAAACCGGACCCGGTGTGGTCAGGGAAAGATCTGGCTCCTGAAGTTCCTAAGGCACCAGCCTCGGCCAGATCCATCTTCAGCGACGTGGCTCGATAATGTCGGGGTCGACCAGCGCGGAGAGTAGCGGCACTCGATTTCACCAGCGACAACGCAACTTGCTTCACTGATCGATCTACTCAAGATTATTGGCAGCTAACGCGCATCAAGATCGATCGCCAGCGGCCCTATCGAGACGCTTTCCTAATTCTCTCAGATCGGGGTCGTGGTGAACCACACGGAACCAGCCGTCATCGGGGTTACCGACACGTTCGATCATAGCACTTCCGAGCATGCGCCTGCGGTGCCCGTCAACATAGAGCTCGGCGCGAAGCATGCCGGGGTCCGCTGCGATCTGCGAAAGCAATGCGATTTGACCGGTGCGGGCTGAGATCCCCTCTCCAGCCTGATCAATCTCCGTGATCTCTAACATCGCATGATCATGCGGGCCGTGTACGACAAGATGCGTTCCATTCGGCATGCCGGCGCGGCTTGGTGGTGCGCGGCCCATTTCGCCGATCGTCGCGTGCGTCGTGACGGACCTCAAGTCGGGGTGCTGCTTTAGAAGCGCTCGTGCGGTACCGAAGTCATCGATGTTCGCGTAGATATAGCGGGGACTGTGAACGATCTGCAGACGATTGAGATGGAGGACCAGGTCGTTGTCGATCTCGATTGGTTCGCCAGACCTCAGGCCAGCTCGATATCGGCCCATCCGTGCCTTCTGGCCCGCTTCAAGACGCGCGTGCCCAATTAATTCATAACGCTTGACGATCGTCGGACAATGAAGCGCGATCATGAACTTCGGTGATATTGGCAGGTATCCTTAAGGCGTTCGCGCGCGAGACGCGCGCGTGGGTTATGTAGCCATATTCTGGGCGCATTGTAGAGGACTTGATCGCCGATCTGTTCAGCGGGTGATCGCGATACTGCGAAAGATCGATTTCGATAGCGCCAACATCCATCATCTGGATCCGTGCGAGCTTTTCTTCGTCGCACGAATGGGTCACTTTGAATTCAACAATCAATCGGCGGTCGCGCAAGAGCAGCATGACATCGGGAACGATCTGCCCGGCCTTTGCTTCGAGAATCGCCCGATCGAAAGCCCGTGTCTCAGCCTGGACGACACTCTCTCTGTCGCCGTACTCGACGACGAGCATCGCCGGCAAAGCAATCTCGAGCCGTTCATCAAGAATCTTTTTTGCAAACTTATGTAAAGCGGTCTCGCCGGCTGACGCGCACGATCGGCCATCTTGTTGCGCGCGATGCGCGAAGTGATGAGCCTGTACATTGCCTTTCTTCGCGACCATCGGCCTGCCGCAGCCAGGGCATGAACAATTGCAGGCAAGGCCCGATGGGACATCGTCGATGTGCAAGAACCGGCCATCGGATCCCTCGGCGACGAAGGCGCCACCTTGCTCTGTACATGCGAAGAGCTGGCTCAATAGTATCGGTGACATCGTTGTAGCCTCACACGATCACTCCACTCGGACGCAACAAAAATCGGCGTCCAGAGGCTTCGGGCCCTACTTAAGGCTGAACCGGCATGCGCATACGAGATCTCGGGCACTTTCGTTGACGTTAGATAGCCTAGAAGCTATATTTCGTCTGTACTTGTGATCCCGCCGCTTCTTGTCGGCTTCTTCGTCCTGGAAACCCACGGACCCAAACGGGATGAGACGCGAATCGCGCGGCCCTTCAACGCTTCATCGGAGCCAGCGCAGGCAACCGTTAGATCAACAGAAACAGGAGGTTGAGGGCCTGCGGGCATTGCGCCGTATGGCGGGGAAAGGCCAGGCGGAAGTCGCATCAGCGCTTAAGATCAAGCAGCCATCCGTCTCGAAGATCGAGGGCCAGTCGGATATGTACCTTTCGACTTTGCGTTCCTACGTAGAGGCGATAGGCGGCCGGCTCGAGTTGACCGTGATAATGCCCGCTGGCTCGGCAGTCGCGGTTCAGCGTCTAGGTAGACCCGATCGACAGAATCCGGGGAGCAACAGAAACCGGCACTTTGCCAAGCCGCCACAAAGTGATGATAACCAAGAAGAGACTTAAATTGGGGAAGGCCGCAGCCTTCGCGTGGGGAACAACAAGCAATGACCGTGGCACTGAAAGACGCCACTACGATTTCCGTTTTGGATACGCTTCACAAGCTCGACAATGACTTTGATGCGATGGCGACGGCCTTCGAGAATGGAGAGTTTGCCCTCTGGGTTGGCTCCGGAATTTCCCGGAAGGCGCCGAGCCTTGGCAATCTCGTAACGCGCGCCGTCGAGTTTCTCCGACAACGAACCGCCGATCCCGCGACGTCGGCTCGATTTCGCCCTGCCCTTGCCACTGCTCTTAGATATGGCGGTGTGGAAATCGTCGACGTCGAACCTCACCTCGGCGTCTCGTTCTCGTTATGGCCGAATTACACGCAAATCCGTGATGCCCTGTGGGGCAGGTACTCCGAACTCCTAGATGTGCGTCTCCAAGGAGAGGCGAGCGATTTCATGTTGTGGGACGCGGTCGACGTGCGCGAAGCGTTCAGTCACCCCGCTCCGCCCGCCAGTGAGCACCTGAGCATTGCCATCCTCATTCTTGAAGGCGCGCTCCAGGAAATCGCGTCGGCAAACTGGGATGGGTTCATCGAAGCAGCGGTCGAGCGGCTCGCTGGGACCATCAACGGCAATTTACAAGTCGTTGTCGATCCGGCCCATCTACGAGATGCGCCGGGAAAAGCCCGCCTCCTCAAGTTTCACGGCTGCATCATCCACGCGACCGACGATCCTGCGACCTATCGTAATTCCTTGATCGCCAGCAAAACGCAGATACTGAACTGGCCGGAGGCTCAGGCAACCGCCGCGATGCGGGCCGAGGTAGTCTCTGCCGCTACAAATCTCAAGGCACTCATGGTCGGGCTTTCACTCCAGGACGTGAACCTTCAATCTGTCTTTGTCAGGGCCCGCCAAACAAACCCGTGGCCTTGGCCCAGCACGCCGCACGCGCAAGCTCATGTTTTCTGCGAGAACGAAATCGGCGAGGGCCAGCGTCAAATCCTCAAGACCGTGTATGCGGACGCGTATAATGACAATATCCCCGACATCGAGGCGAGCGCCCACCTCCAGGCTTGGGGTGAGCAAGTCTTGCTCGCCTTTGTTTTAAAGCTGATTACAGACAAGCTTACCTTGCTTATGCGCCTCGGTGTCGAGGGCAAATCAAGCGCGGCGAGCGCAGATCAACTCGCGCATTCTCTCAAGCAATTGCGGGATGCGATCGCATCGCAAGCAACCGGCGATCGCACCGCTTTCGCCAATGCTGCGATTGCCATGTGGTCGCGCATGATCAGTCTGTTTCGGACCGGCGAGCTGCCGGCTGCACCAAACGCCTACCAGCTTATCAGCGGCAGCTCCCTCGGCCAATTGGCCCAGGACGCGAATGCCCGCGCCGCCTCGTTCGGGGAGCTTGCCATCGCCCTAGCTCTGTTGTCAGACGGACAGGCCGACGGCCTCTGGCAGCTGAGTGGGCCGACCGGCGCTGACTTGTCTGCTGGCGCGCTCACATCAACCCCGACCTGGGCGAGTGCGCAGCCAAGAGCCATCTTCTTTGTCCGGACCGCAAAAGTCGCGCTCGACTTGCAGAAAAGTGGGGCGTTTGCCAACGACAACACCATTGTTATTCATGCGGACGATGCATGGCATCAGCTCCAACAGCGAGGCACTCCGTCGCCACGCAGGCCGAAGCGCTCTCCCGGCCGCACAGGCGCTCCCAACACTCTTCATGTTAGCATCACCCAGCTTGCCGAAGCGGAGCCCGACATCGCCGCATTGCGCAAGCGCTTCTCCTCTGAGGTGATCCTATGACCGGCAGCTTGCTCGTCCGCGGCCTTGTGAAGAGATTGGAGGCTGCAGGATATCAGTCTCTTGGAACGCCATTCAGAGTGGCATCCGTCGATTTCGAGTTCACTGCGGCGTTGCTCGGCACCGCGGGCCGCGGGCTAGATCTCATCTTGATTGTCGACACCGCCACGGGTGACTACGGTGATCGCGATGCTGCCAAAGTCAGGCAGCGGGTCGAGGCTCTCAGCCGAGCACTCGACATCACCGGGTCTCGCTACGTCTTGACCGTCATTCTTGCCGGTGCTTCGCTTCAAGGCGACATTGAGGCCCTCTCAGCGACCTGCCGGGTGCTGACCATCGAACATGCTGCGCTCGACGGCGCCGGACAGCCTGTAGGAGATGCGGCGGCGGAAACTCTAGATGACCACATTCGCGTGTTACTCCCATTGGACCTGCGAGGCGATGATGCCGGCGAAGCTCTCCAGGGTGATCCCATTGCGGAGCTTCTGTCTGTGCTGCCGAAGACCGTAGACAGTGAGCTGGTCCGGGCGATTACCGAAGCCTCGATGAACGGCGAGGAGGCCGTGACGAAGGCGCTGGGAACGCGTTTAGAGGAGGTCCTTTCAGAGGACGAGAACCCATGACGGACATTCTGCTCCGCCAACTGGAGATTACAAATTTCCGCAGCATCAGGGGGACCATCCAGGCGCCCCTAGACGCGAAGGTGGTGCTCGTGCATGGAGAGAATGGCGCAGGGAAAACGAGCCTGCTTTCGGCCATCGAACTCGTGCTTACTGGGCGGGTTATTTCCTTGCAGCGTGCCGATCCGCAGTACATGTCTCAACTTCTGCACCGAGTGCCGCTGCCAAGTGTTGACAACCATGGTTCTATCAGCCTGCAAACAGAAGGGTTGGCCGGCGAGAACAGTTTCTCAGCGGAGATCACCCAAGGTGGCGTGCAAACGCGGTCGACGTTGGCGAGTGGCGCCGCGTCGTTCTTCAGCGAACGATGCTATCTTCCGCAAGCCCTACTAGGGCAGCTATTGCAGATCTACCAAGATTCGGACGCTGCGCCAGATTCCCCGCTTTCTCGCTTTGTCAGCGAAATGCTCGGCTTGGATCGCCTAGACGCGATCGAAACAGGCCTCGCGCCCGTCGGAGATATCCGCAATCTCCGGAAGACAACCGAGCGATACGGTCAAGTCGAGTACGAGAAATCCCAACTTGATCGCAGTCTCACAGAACACCGTCGCACACGCGACGCGGCCGAGAAGGCGCTCGACGCCGCATTGTCGGAGCTCAATAATGCGCGGTCGTTTCTCGGCCTAACCGACCCGGTCGATAGTTCAAATCTTGACGCTGTTTTGGATGAGCTACGGGAAATTCCCGAGGAAGCGGCGCTTTCTGATCTCCACGACCAGCGGCGCCGACTGGAGGCGATTGCTCGCGAGGCAAGTCGCAACGCCGATGCAGGCACCCAGCAAGATGAAAGCGCACTTGCGGAGACCCATCGACAAGCGAGCGAGCGTCTTCGCTCGTGGCAACAGCAATTTGATCAGCCAGTGCAAGCCCTGCGCACGCGCATCGCTCGCACGTTCCCAGAACTCAACGCATCTCATTCCGACCCGCAAGCCTACCAAAGCTTGGCTCTTGCATCCCTCCGTGAGAAGCGAAAGCAAGCTGAAGATCGTTCTGCTCGCGCCGCGCAAGACACGAGGCGGCAAGCGGAAATTAACAACGAACTCGTCGTCGCCACGAAAAATCTTCAGACGATCGACGACGAGATCGGACGAATCGCCGAGAATTCCGGAGCGTTGGGAGCCGTCCTCGCCGAACTTACATCGTTCATTTCTAATGAAACATGCCCCGTTTGCGATCGTGATTTCGGTGAAGAGCGTAAGGGGCCATTATCCGATCATGTAAATCACAAGGTTCGCGGTCTAACGGGCTCCGCGGAACGCCTGCTCGGTCTCAGCCGCAATAGATCATCCCAGCAAGAGCAGATCGAGCGCCTGGAACGAGAAAGTGCAGAAATCCAGTCCCGGTCTGTCCCGCAGAAGGAGATCATTGACCTTGATCGACTAGCTGGCTCTCTCGACGAACTGATTGCAGAATTGGAGCGGCTTGCTCCTGCCATGACCGAGGGAGCAGCACATGCGGCCGCCGAGACGGCGGCGCGGCGCTCCCTAAACGACTATCAGTCTCGTAATTTGGCTCGGACCGCGACTATGGAAACGCTCGCGGAATTTGCAAGCTCATTGAATCAAAAGGCACCCGGTTCGCTGGATATGCCAGAGCAGGTCGTCACTCAATTCAAAGCTGTGATCGAGGAACGCATCCGGGTACAGACGTCCCGCGCGACAGAGAGAAGCCGCGCGCGAGATTCTGTGGCGCGGGCCAAGGTCGAATTGTCGCGGCGAAAGGACGCTGACGATCGGATCCTCAAAGATCAGACCAAGCATGGTCGTGCCGACGAGGCTCTGAAGCGGGCAGCGGGGATACGTTCCGATGCTCAAACGATCAAGAATAAGGTCGAGGCCGTAAGATCGAAAATTATCGGCAAGGAATTCAACGATCGGCTCAATCGCCTATGGCGGGATCTATTTGTACGTTTGGCCCCAAATGAGCCCTATGTTCCAGCCTTCCGTATCCCGACAGACTCTACTCACAGACTACAGCCGAAGCTGATCACAACCCATCGCTCCGGGCAGGCAGGCGGCACGCCTGGTGCGATGCTTAGCGCAGGAAATCTCAATACCGCAGCGCTCACGCTTTTCATCGCCCTACATCTAACCGTGACGGCACAGCTGCCGTGGCTCATTCTCGACGATCCGGTGCAGTCGATGGACGATGTTCACATCGCTCACTTCGCCGCGCTACTGCGCACGCTGTCCAAGCAGCACGGAAGACAGATAATTATCGCTGTTCACGACCGCCAGCTCTTTGAGTACCTTAAGCTAGAGCTTAGTCCCGCGTTTGAAGGCGATAGCCTAAGGACGCTAGAGCTGTCGCGCGGCGCCGCCGACACGCTTTGTTTTCCTGATCGGCGGAGCTTCAGGCAAGAAACGGCGCTCCGATTCGTTGCGTAGGTTGTGGACGCCTGAGCCAGTGCTACGCTAACGATATCAGCCCTTCGGCGCTGCACGCCGAATTACGGCCTTTTCCGTCTCCGCCGTTTTTTCGCGCGCTTCGTCGTAACGTTTGCGCAGCTGAGCAAACACGGTGTCCTTGCCAGCCGCATTTGCTAAGCTAGAAAGCCAGTCCAGATTTCTCAGGGCATACGATCTTTCCGACGGCCTTTGTCCGTCGTGCACCGCCTTTCGAAATTGCGTGATATTCATAGTTGAGATGCCTAGCCGTTGCATCTCTCGAAGTTCTGCAGTCATGGTCGTCGCGCCGAAATTTTGGAAGTATCGGTCGACGAGATCATCGATGAGCGAATGAAGCTCGGCCGCGATCTGTCGCTCAGCGCGGTATGCTTCTTGATGAGGCCTCTCCGAGTTCCGGTTGGTTAGACTTCCATAGTTTGTGATATCCCACTCTCGTGCGCATCTGGAGCAGTCTATTCCGTAGGAAATGTCGGCCGAACTCCATGGATTGTCTTGAGTTGTGACGTACTTCCGAATTGTCCCGCCCCCGCACGGACATGGACCAACCGAAAAATCGGATGTCTCTGAGGTGCTCATTCTTTACCCCTTCCGGCAATTGAGGCAGTGCGAACGTTCTGAGGGCCTTGGGATCGCGCCTCGCGCACGAATGCATTGCGCATCAAAATCTGCGGCGCGCGCGTGCATTGAGCGTCCGCGCAAAATGCTCCCGCAAAGCATCGCGATTGGATGGCGGAGGCGGAGGGGGCGGGGACGCCGGAGCGAGGCCAAGACGCTGCAAGGCCGCTGAAATATCGAATGTCTCATAAGGGCGGCCCTCTGCGAAGAATGCGCAAAACGAAGGTTTGGTGATTGGCGTGAAAATCGCTAGTTCGGGCGGGCTTTGCGGCTTCAGCGCCCACAGGATCGGTTTGGCAAAGTGCATCGCGTCTTCCGGCTGAGCCACGTCACCAAAGTCAAAGAAAACAGGTACCTGCTTGAGCCCCAATCGCGAACGAGCGCGCTACCCTTCGTGGACATCCCAATGGTCATTGGATTGGTAGCGACGATCTTGCCGGGGCCGAGCGATTTGAAGAAATGCGGCCTATCCCGGATACGGCGAAGCCCGTCGACCACCCAGACCATGTTCTTGTAGTAGGCTTCCCGCGCGTCGCGCTCCTCGCGCCGCAAGGCCGAGTGCTGAAACTCAAGGACAACGCCGCGTTCCGTCATCACGTCGGCGACGTGCTTTTCACCGCTTCCAGATTTCCGGATGATCTCTTGCCAATGCGCCGGAAAGCAATTCTTCCAGTTGCGATGCCATTCCGTTTCCGGCTCCCACCATGGATCGCAGTTGCGTACGCCGCGATGCGCCCAATGCCACGCCTTGTGCTCGCCGCACTTCGCGATCACTGAATCCCCGCACACCGGGCAATAACCGGAACTGCCTGGTTGTGCTTCAAAGCGCTCGCCTTGAATCTCTGCGAACTTCATAGCCGCTCCTTGCCTCTAGCTGGGTGCGCCGTCTTCCTTCTCGCCTCGCGCGACAATCTTAAGCACGCCGTTCTGAAGAGGGCGCTGCAATTTGAGCGCTTCCTCTGGTGGAGCCGTCAGCCAGGACTCGATTTCATCGGGTGCGGTCAAGATCACAGGCATGGCCTTCGGATGGATTGGGCCGACGACGTTGTTTGGATCGATGGTGAGGAACGCGAACAGGTCGTTTGTCGTCTCGCCTTCCTTGACCTTGCGCACCGATGTCCAGTTGGTCCAGAGCCCCGCAAACACCGCAAGCGGGCGGCTTTCATCGAACGCGAACCAGATATCGCCGCCTTCCACCTTGTTGAACTCGCTGAAGGAGGTGAACGGGACGACGCAGCGGTTCTCGATCCCAAGCCAGCGCTTCCAATGCTTGCTGTTGGTGTTGCGAATGTTAGTGGTGCCGCTATCCGGCTCCATCCGGAGCAGTTCCTTGAAATCGACTTGCTTGCCTTTGGCTTCGAGTTTTGCCGCGCGCTTCTTGGTGGCTTCGAAGAGGGCGGAATGCGAGGACGGCATTCCCCACCGCGCGAGCGATAGCTCGCGAATGCCATCGGGGGCGTTGCGCACGATGGGCGCGCGGTAATCCGGAAACACGCCCGGCATGGGCGGCAAATTGCCCGTCGTGTCGCGGAAAGCTCGTGCGAGCGCGATGATGGCGGCCTGGCCCTTGGTGATGCTGTAGAGATTGCACATGGCGCAAGACTATAAGGTCACCTGATAAGCCGCCAATGCATTTCGCAAGGCCGCGGACAAATGACGCCGAATCTTGCGTGACGAAGCCCGACGATATTGCAGCTGTCAGTCATGATTGTGCGCAATCGGGGCGCATTCGCTGGTCGCGGAGGGCTCTCGTGAGCCCAGCCGTGAACCCGCGTCTCGGCCATGCGGCTTCGATCCCTTGCGCGGATACGGTGTCGCTCGCCGGAGGCACTCGCATTAGGGGCTGCCGCTGCGCGGCACCGCTATCACTGCCCCGAACGCGGGTGCCTTTTTAACCGGTCTCGCGACTGCACTCGCTTTCGGTCCCGCCAGCTTCGCTGGCGTCGCTATCACTGCCCTTCAAGCGGGTGCCTCTAACTCCTGCCCGATCCGCACCTGCGCGTTAGGGCAAAACCCGAATAGTCGGGCGCGTGTCGCCGAACACGGACGCCTGATCGCGGGATATGTGTGGTAAGCGACATTTCAACCCTTGCACATTTTTGTCGGTATTGTCAGCTTCGCCCTTCATGGCCCGAACTTCGCAATTTAACGCCGGTCCCCGGCTAAACGCACCCCCGATGGGCGATCCATCGAGGGAAGCTGTCGCTTCCTTGCGTGGGTACGCGTATCAGCTCTACACGAGTGCGCTTGCCTGGATCGAGCTTCGAAATCAGGAGGAATTGTATCTCGAGGTTGCCGAGGACTATGCCGTAGCCGCGCAGGACGCGCTCAAAGCCGTGCAAGTCAAAGACACCGGCCCCTCTGCCGTCACGATCAACTCGGAAGGCGTCCAAGAAGCGCTCGACGCGTTCGTCGACCTGGTGGAGCGCAACCCGCAAACGAATGTCTTCGTTCATTATCTATCGACCTCTCCCATTGGGCAGGAACGTGCAGTCGGCGACCGTGCCGGGGGGAAGCCAACTCTCGAATACTGGCGGTCGGCGGCGGCCGCTGCCGATGTCGCGCCCCTGCGCAAGGTCTTGCTGGCCTCCGGGCTCTCGGAAAGGGTCGAGCGTTTCATCAACGCGCGTGACGATGAGTCACTGCGGAATGACTTCTTGAAACGGCTGCAGTGGGATTGCGGGCAGCCTGACCTTCGAGCAGTTCAGGACACCCTCACGGCGCGGCTGGCGCGGTATTGTTCAGAAGTACTCGAATTCTACGCTGATGATGGCGAAGACCTCGTCGGCACTGTGCTGATGCATGTCCTCGACACGATCGTCCATGGCAAGCCACGCCGCCTCGACGCGTTCGGCCTTCGAAAGTTGCTGGAAAATGCCACCACCGTCCGTGTTCCCCGAAATGCCGCAAACGCGATTCTGCAACAGGCTGCAAATCGCCTCGCTGGTTCGCAAGGTGAAGGGATCGCGGGGCCAACCGTTCTTGCAACCGAAAGTGATCTTCTACTGCCGGCGATCTTGACGCGCAGGCCGTCGTTGCTAAACGAGGTAATCGGCCTTCTCCGGACTCATGGAGCCGCCATTGTCACTGGCAGTTCCGGGCGCGGCAAAACGCTGATTGCCAGACTGGCGTCGCGGGAGTTGAGCAACGACATCCGCATTGTTGATCTGCGGAACGCCTCACCGTCGGAATCCGTTACCCAGTTGCGGCAGGCCGCCCGCGAACTTTCGGCAACCCGTCCGCGCGCGGTGCTTCTGGACGACCTGAATGAGATTGACGACCCTGGCGTCAGTGATGCCTTGGCGCGGTTGCTCTCGATGATCCGGCGCACTGATGCCGTCTGTGTCATCACCTCTTATAATCAACCGTCAGGGCGAGCCTTGGTTCAGGCAGGCCTCGACCAGGGCGTATGCCTGACTGTTCCTGATCTTTCGACAGGCGAAGTCGAGGAAATGGTTGTCGCTGGCGGCGGCGATGCGAAATGGGCCCAGACGCTTTATCTTGCCGGCGGGTTTGGCCATCCGCAGCTTGTGAATGCTTTGATATCGGGATTGCGGGCCCGGACGTGGCCTGAGGATGAACTGAAGCGCCTTCGAGAGTTTGAGCGCTCGGACGACGTTGAAGCGGAACGCGTCGCCGTGCGCCGCCAACTCGTGACAGCACTGCCCGACGATGCCAAGGCACTGCTGTACCGCGTAAGTCTGACGATAGGCAGGTTTGATCGTCCGATTGTACTGACCCTTGCAGAACTTCAGCCGCCTATTCCTGCACCGGGCGAACAGCTCGACCTGTTGGTTGGCCCCTGGATCGAACCTTATGCGCAACAGCAATACCGTGTATCGCCACTCGTCGCAAATGCAGGGGAGAAAACGTTAGGCCTGTCTGCTCAGCTCAGTGTGAACCGGGCCATCGCGGAGGCGTACACCGCAGGTTCTGTATTCGACATTCTCAAGGCAAACGCGGCGTTTCTTCACGGCTTGCGCGGGAAGTCGCAACCGGCACTTTTGAAGCTCGCAATCGGCATTTTAACCGCGAAGAAATCCGTCAGGAAAGATCTTGCCGACTGGATCACCGGGATTCGGCTCCATAGGACAGATCGACCGATCTTTGCAGATGACGCCCGTGTGTCGGTGTTGCTCCGCATAGCGCAACTAGTTCTTCGCGCCCCTGCCCGGAACCGCGAAGCGGTTGCAGAATCGTGGCAGGCCTTGCAACGGGAGGTCGCGCAGGCAACATCCACGCATCCCGATCTCGAGATGTCTGCGATCGGGAAAGCGCTCAGCGATACGTCACTGTCGGCGCTCCTGCCCGACTGGGTCGGGCTTATCTTGCGCTTCGATGCGCTCGCCGGGAAAGATTTCGATTTTGGATCGGTCGATCAACCGATCGGAGGCATAAAAACTCCTACAGTCTGCGGGATATTATTTCTACTGCAGGCTTCCGGAATTGACAGCGTCCTTGAACTCAAAGCTGTGTTTGACCGCCTCGACATCCTTTCTGCCGAACAGCGCGCTGCGCTTCTAGTGAACGTGGCTGAGTTGCCAAGCGATTTCTCGGTCATTGTCAATCACGCGTGGTTGGCGGAGTCCCGGCAGAGCATCGACTTCGAGAGGTGCGCGCAGCTTTATCATGAAATGGCCGCGCAGGCGCTTCGCTGGGGTCTTCGTCAGTTGGCCTTGCGCTGCTACGTTGCCCGATGCGTCATGCTTGACGAGTATGCCGTCGACCCGGAGGGGGCTCTGAAAGCTCTCGATGAGGCCGAGCAAGAACTTGGAGCCGATCCTGCCCTATCGAGGGCGCGCGCCAAGGTTTATTACCGTCGGAAAGATCATGCTGCCGCCCTGGCTCTTTTGCGTGACTCCGCTGACAAAGCCGCTCGAAATGATTTCGTTGAACAGGCCTTTATGTTCAGGGAGGTCGGGATAAGCGCAGCTGAGACGGGCGATTGGGAGGACGCGGCGCGATGGTTTGATGCGGCCCAAGCAGCAGGATCGAAACTTGCAGCCGGCGGTATGGCGATGATGACGCTTGGTCTCGTTGCAGATCGCGGGATAGCTGAGTTCCAGGCAGGGCGCCTTACTGATGCAGTTGCGTCTTTGGCGAAGGGTTTGGAGGGGCTGTCTCAATTCGATCCCACCGCTTCACTTGGGGCTGGATATCTTCACAGGGTCATTCGACACGCGGTATTTTGCGTAAACCTTCGCGTGACCGGCAAGAAGGCGTTGTTGCCGGAGCAAGAAGGGGCCATCGCACCCGGAATGTGCAGCAATCCAGAGCCGTCGGATATGAGTGATATGCCGCTGGGGCATATCGATATTGCATGGTATTTGCTCGCGGAAGCCGAGCTTGCCGGGGATGCCGGATCTTCCATTGCTGACTCGATGCGAAGCCGTCTTGGCGGCAAGGCTATTCCCTCGATGGAAACCAACCTTCGGGCGGCACAGGTCGAGGCATCGATCAAGGGCTCGGACGTTCACAGCTTTTTGGCCTGCGTAAAGAGCTGGGTTGAAGGTCTATTCTACATTCAGAGTCTCGGCCAGAGCTTTAGAGAGTTTTCACCGCTCAGTCCGACCTACGGGGAAATCGAACCTGCCTCGCCGGAAAAATTTGCAGATCCTAATGGGCAAAGACTCCTTGCGAACGCCTTCTTCGGTTTCGGGATCGCCGCGAGCTTGCAGGGAAGGCCTGAAGCCTTGCAGGCGCTGTATGACGCGATGCCCGAACAGCACTATTCCCCCGATCTCACTCGGCTCGCGGGTGTGATGGCAGCTGCGCTGGAGCCCAATGCCACGAACGAAGCGGTCGAAAGCGCGATCAATCAGGTCGCAACACGGACGCCGAACCTTCAGCCGGATGACGTCTTTGTGGCAGCCCTGAGTATGATCCAGTTCATTGCACGCTCCACGTTGAATACGGTATTGGCGCCCCTTCTCGCGCATTGGCTGCGCGAGCGATGGTCGCATGCGGTCGAGCAACAAGCCTTCCTCTTGCGGAATCCGTCAACAAACATCCCTGCGATCAGGCAGGTCATCGGCATGAAGGAAGACACGCTGCAATACTGCGCGCACTTCCTGGCCACTGTCGCGCCAGCGGCCAAGACGCGGCTGGATGAATCGTTTCGTACATACCTCACCGAGTTGTCCATGCCAAAGCCGAGCTTCACGAGATAAAGTGCCGGTCCCTTAGGGCTTTGGCCGGCGCGCATCGACGATACGCAGAAGTGCGAGGCGAGTAGCAGCTTCGGGTCTCGGCCTCAAAGGTAACGCTCCCTCGCGCGAGTGTGAGGTGCTGAAAACGGCCGTCACTAAAGTGACGGCCGCTGCCAGGCTATGCGGGTTACGAATAGATGCGCCCGTTCGCACCGAGCACGCCTGCGCCGCGTTGACCGCGGCGTTTGCGTTGCTCGCTGCTGACGGTGGCAAGCAGCGAACGTAATTCCTTCGCGAGCTTGTCGAGTTCATCGAGCGACATCTGAGGAGCGCGTTGCTCCAGCGATTTCAGTTCTGCGTTTTTCATTGGCTTATTCCTCTTCGGATAAGCAACCGGGCCTGGTTGCCGACGAAATTAGTATTTCCCGAGCCGCAAACGCGTCCCTCGGAAATAATGAGGTAAGCAATTGAAATTATAGAATAAAGTGGCTTTTCGGCTCTGCCCCTCGCGCACGAAAGGGCGCTCCATCCCGGGTTTTGGCTCCCCCTAAAGGTGCCCCAAAAAAATCGCTTCGCGACTTCGCGACCCTTGCGTTTGCTACCCCCGGGGCAGCGGCGCTGCCCCTTCGGCAAACAAGGATGACTCGGCGATGCGATGCGGGGCCCGACGGCGCTCACGTCATAATTCATCCACCTTCTACCTTACTTCTACCGAGAGGAGTGCTTATGTCCTCCTGCACCTTGTTCACCTCGGACAGAAGTCATGAGCTTGGTTCTTTGGAAGAAGCTTCCGCGCGGCCTGCTGAAAAAGCAGTTCAAAGCGTGGGACCGGCTTGGCCCCGACGTCAAGCGTCTGGTCGTGAAGCTTGCCGAGGAGCAGAAATTCAAATGCGTTCACTGTCCGCGCGAGCGAAATCTGGTTATCGAGCATGATCACGATCCGATATTCGGCACCGGCGATAAGTTGACCGCGTTCAATATCCGGGGGCTCGTCTGTCAGCGGTGCAACTGGCACCTCATGATCTACGAGAAGGATCTCAACGGCGAATATCGCGGATTCGACGACGTCTCCAGCTAGATTTCCAACAGCGAATGGGAGACCTACATCTATGCCTACGACACCCGGGTTGTCAGGCTATACGAAAGCCAACTCGAAGAGCGGATGGGCACCCTCAAATACCTGAAGCGGCGGATTTTTCTCGACAAGTTCGATGATTGGAAGGAGTGGGGCCCCCGCAAGCGGACGTATCCCTGGCATTGGGGTTTTGACGAAATCAAGGAACGGCGGCGCAATATCATCCGGACGCCTGAGCAGTTCTTCAAGGTGCTGGCGGCTATCGCCGAGTACATAAAGAACCAGATTGCAAAAGACCCGGGCTGGAGACCGCCGGAGGAGATGATGCCCATGCTCGGCCGGATCGTTGAGTTCGTGGAGGAGCTTTGGCCTGCAATTGAGGAGCGCTACAAGGCGCTGCAAGCAGCACGGAGCGAAGCAGTGCAGCCTTCGTCGGTGGTGGCGACGGCAGCGCGAAGCCGTATTTTCATAGGTGGCGGCTGCCACTGATGCCTCGGCCCACCCCACCTTTAATGGGTCAGCCCCGTCATAGAGTGCTTCGAGGTTGAAGTTCGCTTCGCGGCAAGCGCGAATGCTTCGGCCGGTTCGAGTGTCCTGTCCACAGTCATGGCTTCCGCAAGAACCGCTTGTCAGAAATGAGTTGGTTGCCAGTGCGTGGCTCCTCCTCGCGCGTGCGAGCGTATTTAAACTTGTGGTCGGGAGAGTAGACCTGCCGGTCTGTTCCATCGGGCATTGTGCTGTTACAGACTGCCACGGTCTCTTCGCTGGCATCCTCCACCGTGTTGCCGACGTTGAACGCGCCGACAACGGCAAGGGTGGGAGAGACAGGAAAATAGATGTCCGTGCCCATCATTGCGAGGCCGGGCGCTAGCGGGCCATCTCGCATCGCCGGATCCTCCCACATGAGGTAGAACGGGCGGTCTGATGTGATGAAGCCGCCTGAGCCCTCGGGTGCGCGCAACAGATGCCAGCCGCGCTTGTGCAACAGCGGTATGCTGTGGTCGAGCATTTGAAATTCGAGGCTGATGAGCGCGTTGTTGTCGAGTTCAATCTTGAAGTTGCCTACGTCGAATGCCTCTCGCATTTGCTCATAGGTGACATCGTAGTTGTCGGGCAGCGCGCCTTCTGCCTTGGCTTCCGCAACACTGGCGTCGTACGTTGCCTGGCTCTGGAGGCGGGCGGCGATATGCATGCGCCCAAGGCCGTCAGCGATGCCCTTGATGTTTTCCCGCATGTAGGGGTTTCTGATCGCCGCAAGCCCTATGAGCGTGAGCAGGTAGGCCTTGTCGTCCTCGTTCTCAAGATTGCGCGCCTCATTGATGCGGACGAGCGCTTCGGCGAGACCGCTCTCAAATTCAGACATTGCACTTTCGAGCGCGTTGGGGTCCATGCCGTCGAGGTGTATCCGGTTGAAGTAGTTTTGGCAGGCCACGTCTTTGACGTTGTTCTTGAAGGAGCGCTGTTCCTCCCGGTCGAATACCGAGATCTGAAAGGCCTTACCCTTCTTATTGGCGAATTGGCGCAGATAGCACTGCGGCACGTAGTGATGGTTTACGGGCCTATTTCGACTTTTCTCCACCTGAACCCTCCCTCGGCCGCTTTCTGTGGCATTAATGCAAATGACGAAAGGTAAGGATAAGCGGAGCGTCCTGCGCCTTACCAGGCATCACCAATCTAGCCGCCTCGTAAGAGGCGGCTTTTGTGTTGTGTGCCGAGTATGAACGACAGCTTGGAGGTGGAAGTCCTCTATCCAGCCTGATGACGGCGAAGGATTAGCGAAGCGCAAGGGCGTCATCGTGAGGTGAGGTCTGAAGAAAGCGTGGAGCAAAGCCGCGGCCCGATGGACAAACACCGGATAACGAGGCCTACCCGGCCGGACGAGCGAGCAACTGATCGCGAAGTCCACGGTCATCAAGGACCGGGGTGGTAAATCCGGCGGGGGTGCGGCGAAGGCGGTCGGTCTTACCTCGGGAGGTCTGCGCTGTGTCCCGGCAACGGGACTGAGGTCACCGTAAGGTGGCCTGACCGCAGCGCAGAAGTCAGCCGAGGGCATAGTGTGCGCTGGGCAGCGCATGAGTCAGGAGGGTTCAAGTCCCTCCGGCGCTCGAATGAGGAGCGCCGTATCCAAAGGCGGGGGTAATGCCTCGTCGGCCAGCGGGTTTACTCGCTGGAGGACAGGGTGTCCGGAGCGATCCGGAATCCGAAGGGTTTGAGGAGAAGTATCGGGCTGCAATCAATGGGGGCTACCCCGACGATGAACAGGTCGGCCAAAGATGGGGCAAGGTCGAGCCCGCACTATGGGGGCGAAGGCGTTACTCATTCACCCATCGAACCAAGGTGTTTGCTGACGGCACGATACGGAAGACTGATGCGTGACCCCAGGAGACCTGTCGGTGTCCAAGGTGCGGATTCCGACGAAGCCGGCCATGCATTCCAATTCGAAGCCGGCCGGGTATTCCGATCTGAAGCCGGCCACCCGTGGCGTCGTTCGCATGGGTCAATTTCATGATGTCGTCGAGGGCTGGGAAGGTCAAGAGACCGGTTGATCTTGAGCGGGTTGCTTCTGCCTCCTGAGGCTCTCTCCTTTGAGTTCGATGCGGTAGGCATTGTGGACGAGGCGATCGAGGATCGCGTCGGCGATGGTGGGGTTTCCGATGATTTCGTACCAGCGATCGACGGGCAGCTGGCTGGTGACGATAATCGAGCGGGCTTCGTATCGATCCTCGACGATTTCGAGCAAATCACGGCGCTGGTC
>NZ_JADPKQ010000501.1:0-540 GCF_023074015.1 Bradyrhizobium sp. 142 | reverse complement strand
GGTGAGGATGTGACCAAGACGCTGGAGGAGATCCCGCGCCGCTTCAAGCTGATCGAGACGGTACGCGAGAAGTTCACCTGCCGCGATTGCGAGAAGATCAGCCAGCCGCCCGCGCCGTTCCATGCCACGCCGCGCGGCTTCATCGGCCCACAATTGCTGGCGACGATCCTGTTCGACAAGTTCGGCATGCATATCCCGCTCAACCGCCAGAGCGCGCGCTTTAAGGCCGAGGGGATCGACCTGCCGTTGTCGACACTGGCCGACCAGGTCGGCCACGGGACCTTTGCCGTCATGCCGCTCTTCCACTTGATCGAACGCCATGTACTCGCGGCCGAGCGCCTGCATGGCGACGACACCACCATCCGTATCCTGGCGAAGGGCAAGTGCACGACCGGGCGGATCTGGACTTATGTGCGGGATGACCGGCCCTTCGCCGGGCCGGCGCCGCCGGCGGCGGTCTATTACGCCTCGAGCGACCGACGAGGCGAGCATCCCCAGAAGCATCTGGCCGACTTCGCCGGTATCCTGCAAGCCGATTGC
>NZ_JADPKQ010000044.1:0-23730 GCF_023074015.1 Bradyrhizobium sp. 142 | reverse complement strand
GGGCCGGTCAAGGCCAAGCCTTGCGGTGGCCGCAAGTGCGGCCAGCCTTGACCGCCCCTGCGCGCGGCGGCTGCAAGATTGATGGCCGGGACGGAAGAATGGCCTGCGGCGCGGCCGAACAAAAGAATGGACGCACGCGATTTCCAGCAAGCGTCATCTCGATAATGAAAAAATCGCTTGTCCATCTCATCCGTCGAGTGCAGCTTGGTCCGATGTTGCGGCGGGAACGTCATGTAGGCGAGCACATCGGTCTCCGCTTTGTCGAGGAAGCCGGCAAGCTTGGGCAGCTTGGGGCGGAGCTGGTCGGCGACCTTGCGCCACTGCGCCGTTGCGGCCTCGGCATCATCCTGGGCAAACGCGGTGGCAATGAAGGCGGAGACGACGCGCCGTCCGCTCTTGCCGGCATGTGCCAGCGCGTTGCGCATAAAGTGGACGCGGCACCGCTGCCAGCTGGCATTGAGCACCTTGGCTACGGTAGCCTTGATGCCCTCGTGGGCGTCGGACACGACCAGCTTGACGCCGCGCAGGCCGCGGCGGGCAAGCTTGCGCAGGAACGCCGTCTAGAACGTCTCGGCCTCGGAGGGACCAATATCCATGCCGAGAACCTCGCGCCGGCCATCGCTGTTGACGCCGACCGCGACAATCACCGCGACCGACACGATGCGGCCATTCTGGCGCACCTTCACGTAGGTGGCGTCGATCCACAAATACGGCCAGTCGCCCTCAATCGGACGGCCGAGGAAGGCCTTCACCTTGTCGTCGATCTCGCCACACAGCCGGCTGACCTGGCTCTTGGAGATGCCGGTCATGCCCATCGCCTGCACCAGATCGTCCACCGAACGGGTCGAGACGCCCTGCACATAAGCTTCCTGCACCACGGCGGTGAGCGCCTTCTCGGCCATGCGGCGCGGCTCCAGGAAGCCCGGGAAGTAGGAGCCTTTGCGCAGCTTGGGGATGCGCAATTCGACCGCGCCGGCGCGGGTCTCCCAGATCCGCTCCCGGTAACCGTTGCGCTGGGCCAGGCGCTCGGGGCTCTTCTCGCCGTAGCTCGCCCCGGTCTGGCCCTCGACTTCCAACTCCATCAGACGCTGGGCGGCAAAGCCGATCATCTCGCGCAGCAGATCGGCGTCGGGGGTCTTCTCTACGAGTGTGCGCAGGTTCATCATGTCGTCGGTCATCGGTGGTTCCTCGGTTGCGTTGGCGTGTCGCAACCCGATCCTACCGGAGAACTGCCGGTGACCACCGCAAAGCCGCCCGCCCGCTACGGCGCTATTGGGGGCGCGCGTTCGGGCGGCTTTGCTCTACCGAGCTACACCATCACTGGGGACACGACCCCGGCAACCGCTTCCGCAAAACGGAGCCACCGATTCTGCCATACATCAGATCGCTCCCGATCGGCAAAATGCACGCGATTGAGCTCGTGCCGCGACAAGCTTTGCCGAGGAGGATATACAACCTAGCTGACCACAACCTGACCAAAGCATCTATCCGCACTCCGATGCGACTGCCAAGCACTCTGCGGAAGACTTATTGGCCGTCAAGCTCTCTAGGATCGGGGCGCTTCGGCTCAGACGGAACAACTTGCTGACGCGCGGTCATGCACCATGCGAATTCCGGAGCAAGTCGCCCACCGATTCCGAGATGATGCACCATTCTGATCAGACGTAGAATGTCGATCACAACTACATTTTTTCCCACGTCCGGATGACAGAACCGACATTGCTGGGCGAGTGACCATCCATCACCTGGGTTTTGCTAGTCCAGAAGAGTCGGCGCCCAATGTGAGCCTTGCAGGACGACGCCGCCATGCAAATCACCAAAATTATCGCTCGCCCCACCAGAGCTGCCAGCGACAGATTGCGTTCGGTCATCAGAGCATCAGGTGCGACTAGGAGACTGAGACACAGACCTCAGACGTGTTGTCACTATCCAGGATGCGAATGCAATCCATCCAAAGAATTGATTTCACACTTCATGTGCTGCCGGGTAGGGAAAGCGTCGTGCATCACGCAACATGGTAGGCTTACTGTCGGCAAAGCTGCGATGAGTACGTGATCATGGACGCCGCGATCGGATTGTAGGCACGGTTTTGCCCGGTGCGGCCAACTTCATGTCACCCCCCGTCTTTGGATTGTGCGGCCGTTGAGCAGTTCATTCCACAGCGTCTCGGTGATTTTATAAAAGTTCGAAAAAGGAAGGCGCGGCAGGACGGCCTCGTTATGGCGTTTCTCCAGCTGAGCGTAGCCGCGCTTGGCCATCACTGTCGCTCCGGTGATCGGAGCACGAAGGAGGTTCACCTTCCAGGCCGAATGAGGAAGTTCGTTGCTCAAGCACGGAACGTCTGCCGGCGTGTGAGGCTTTGCAAATTGAGGGTCGCGATGCAAATCGCCTATCATCGCTGCTCCCCCATCAAACCTGCGGCCGTGCGGCTGCGCTCGCCATCGGGAGCATCGATCGTGATGAGGAGATTTAGATCCAGACCGTGGAACGGCATTGTCACTGATCCGCCATGTGAATGCATCGATCCAAACCATGGATTTCACCAATCAATGTGTTCTCGGCAATCATCTCGACCTCAGGATGTCGGCGACAACTGCCGGGATTGTTCCGGCGCTGAGCGGGGTGCTGCCCGCCTATCGATGCATTTGATTGATTGCCGCCTATGTCCCGGTGGCAAGAGCACATTCGACGTCACCAAGATGCATGCGCGCCACGTGAGACAGTGAACAACGCCAGTCGAGCTTACAATGGAATCCCGATCCAGTATGCGATTCGCCAGTACCGCTGCTCTTCGTCTATTCCGGATTCCAACGGTTACGCGGAGGCCGGACTGTTCAATTCCTCGCATGCTCGAACCTGACGTGGTGGGTCTCTTGGCGTGACTTGATAGGAGGTCGTGGAATGCGAACGCTACTCGTTGATCATGAGACGGACCCAGCGCGCGTTGTACAAGATGCGCTCTCCGATTGCGGTTTTGCCGTTGACGTAGCGTGCACCCTGGACGAGGCGGCCGCCGCTTTTTGTTGCGCCAGCTATGACATTCTCTTGCTCGAGTTGGTTCTACCGGATGGAGACGGCTTGGATTGGCTGAAGCAGTTGAGACGTGACGGACATTCGATGCCTGCCGTGATGATGAGTAACTTCAACGAGCTCGGTAGGCGGATAGCGCTATTTAATGGCGGTGCGGACGACTTCCTGCCCAAGCCCGTATCTACTGATGAACTCATCGCACGGATGCGCGCTACTCTGCGCCGATCAACGCAAATGACGGCCCCCATCGTTACCTTTGGCAATCTACGATTCGATTCGATCGGTCGGCAAGCATCGGTCAATGGTCGACCGCTGAAGATTGCCCGCCGCGAGGTGTGCATTCTCGAACATCTGCTCAGCCGGGCCGGCCGCACCGTGGCTCGCGCGTCATTGCAGGATAGCCTCTATGCATTTGACGACGAGGTCTCCACCAATGCGCTTGAGGTCGGAATCTATCGTTTGCGCGGTCATTTGAGTCAATCCGGTGCGACGCTACGGATCAAAACCGCGCGCGGGATCGGCTACGTCCTTGAATTGAAATGCGCGGCATCGACCGCGTAGTCAATCGAACTTGAAAGAAAAGACCATCTTGAGCATCATTCTTGACAAGCATGCCGGCGTCACTCGAGGATCGATCGCCGCCAACGGCCTTTCGTCCACCTTTCTTCCTTGTCTTTCGCAGCTTTTGTGCGTGGTCGTCCTGCTATTCCCGGCTGCTGCCGTAGCTCAGATCAAGCGGGATGATGGAGGTGGGCCGCAGCGTACGGCTGCCGACGGCATTAGCGGAACGCTGACCCTTTCCTCTTCGCTGGGTAAGACGATTCATCTGCCAGCGCCGGCTGCGAGCATCTTTATCGCAGATCCTACGGTCGCGGACTATCAGGCACCTTCGAACAAGACCATCTTCGTTTTCGGCAAAAAATCCGGGCGGACCAGCTTGTTCGCACTGAACGAGGGCGGGGAGGCTCTCGCTGAACTGCGTGTTGTGGTCACGCAGCCGATCGAGGATCTGCGCGCCACGCTGAAAGCCCAGGTCGGCGACTATCCCATCCAGGTAAGCTACACCCCGCGCGGGGCCATCCTTAGCGGTACGGCGCCCAATGCGGAGATCGTCGACATAGCGATGAAAGTGACCGAGCAGTTTCTTGGGTCTGGTGCGCTCGTCGTCAACAAGATTCAGGTGGCTGGGTCATTGCAGGTGAATCTGAGCGTGCGGGTGGCGGAGGTCTCCCGGAGCGCCATGAAGGAGCTCGGCGTCAACCTCTCCGCTTCCGGTCAAGCTGGCCCTTTCACTCTCGGCTTGGTCAGTGGCAGTGGTGGTGGATACGGCGCGGCGCAGGGCGGCGGTACGGCGAAGATGGGAGTCAACACTGGCCATGTGAACGTCAGCGCTATGCTCGATGCACTGGCTCACGAGCGCCTCGCTTCCGTACTTGCTGAACCGAACCTCACCGCAATGTCAGGCGAATCCGCCAGCTTCCTCGCCGGCGGCGAATTTCCCATTCCGGTGTTGCAGGACAATCGGCAGGTCTCTGTCGAGTTCCGTCACTTCGGCGTCAGCCTGGAGTTTGTGCCGACCGTTCTCAGTAACAATCAGATCAATATCCGCGTGAAGCCTGAAGTCAGCGAACTATCGTCACAAGGTGCTGTCAACATCAACGGCATCTCCGTGCCGGCTCTCTCCACCCGGCGTGCCAACACGGTCGTCGAGCTCGCCAGCGGCCAGAGCTTTGCAATTGGTGGGCTTATCCGGCGCAACTTCAGCACTGAGATCACGACTTTCCCTTGGCTCGGCGACGTTCCGATTCTTGGTGCGCTATTTCGCTCATCGTCATTTCAACAGGAGGAGACGGAACTCGTGATCATCGTCACGCCTTACGTCGTGCGGCCAAGATCGAACTCGAAGCAGATGAGTGCGCCCACCGACCGCATCGCTCCGCCCTCAGACCTCGCGCGCAGTCTGACAAACACATTGGCAACGCGCTCGCCTGTTCGCAGTGCTCCCCCGATAAGCGTACCAGGCGCGACAAGGGGCACCGGGCACATCATCGAATGAGGATCGACCAATGAGATTACGATTCGTGCGCCCCCTCATCGGTCTGACGGCCAGTCTAGGTGGCTGCGCAAGCACCGCGCCGACTTACCTCGAGCCGACCGCGCAAGCGATCCTAGTTGAACAGGAGAAGAATGTCTTACTGTTACAGACCTTCGGAGGGCCCGAACGGCAGCGTCTGCGTTATTTCATAGCGAGTACCAGTCGCGGTCGGTATGACGCGCTCCATCTTGATATCGTCGGCTCACGTCGGCTCGGGGCGCAGATAGCAGCTGAGGCCCGCGCAGTGGGCGTCGACGCTCACAACATCCGCCTGTACGGTCCATTCATCGATAGGCGTGATGGCTCTGCCGCCCGAATCGAGGCGATTACGTACGAGGCGCACCCTCCCGTTTGTCCGTCGATTGCGATCGTCGGCCCTTCAGTGAACGACAATTCTTTCGATCCGACGCTTGGCTGCTCGATCCGCAACAACTTGGCCGGCATGGTCAACGATCCGCGCGACTTGATTGACAATCAGGCCGTTGTGCCGAGTGATGGCAATCGTGCGGCCATTCCCGTTGCCACATACAAAGCCTTCGCGACCGGCAATAACAGCAACTTGGGTATAGCTAACAACAAGCTGCTATCAGATCCCACGTCTGCCGGCACCCAGACCGTGCAGCCGTCTCGATAGCGAGAACATCAGTCATTCGATGCGACCTCATTCACAACACGAACTAGACTTGGCCGGCGGCAAAGAGTGCTTTTGCGACAGCCTCGAAATACTGGACAGGAATGGAATTGCCAAGGCTAGTGTTGCAGATTAGCTCACGGACCAGGACGTGATCATCGACGATACTGAGACCAAGGCGCCTCGCTTCATCAATGAGCCGTGAAGCCGCCTCCCCATCGCCGCGGCAAACCAGGACCGGGACGCCCGTTTCGCCACGGATGTAGCGTACCCCGACCAGCAGCTCGCGCCCAGTCAAGATCAATGTCGCGCGACGCACGCCGAGTGGAGACTCGCTCGCCTGCTCCCGCCGAAGGCGTCGGTGTTCGCGTTTCACCTCCGGACTGCCTTGCTGCTCCTTGTCCTCGCGCTTCATATCGCTCTTAGTCATGCGCATGCCGCGCAAAAACAACCAGCGCTGGACGAGGAGATCGACCAATCCGCCGATCAGAAATGCACCACTTGCAATCCCGATCAACAGTTTCACTTGAATGAACACGAACTCGAAGCAGCCCGTGCCGCAAACCGGCAGATAGACCAGTGTCTTCCACGCGCCGACAACGACGAGGAGAAAGATCGCGCCGAGGCAGAAGACCTTGAACAAGGTCTTGCCAAGCTCGATGAGGGAACGCAAAGAAGCGATGCGCTTCAGTCCGCTGATGGGATCAATGTTCTCGAATTTCGGCGTCATCGGCTCCGAGGAGAACACTAATCCACCATTGGCCAGGACCGTCGTCAGAATTGCGCAGGTGACCATACTCCCAAGAAGCGGGCCAACAATTCTCAGTGCAAGTTCGGGCAAGACGCCGAGCGCAAGATCGACCGCAATATTGAACGGCTTATCAAGCAGCTTGTCAGTCAGCATGAGCGCTTCACGACATTTGTCGTAGATGGAACTCGCTTCTAACCAGAGATAGCCGAGACCGGCGCAAGCGCTGACGGCCCTGACTAGATCCGTGCTATGCGGAACCATGCCTTTCTTGCGCGAATCGCTTAGCTTCTTTTCAGTGGGGGCGAGCGTTTTCTCTTCGCTCGTGTCGCTCACTTCAGTTTCCTTTCAAGCCTCTCCAGCTCTCGGCTCGACTGCATGATTTCCGATTGCATGTATTCGATGAGATAGATCGTATAAGTGACCATGACGATCGCAAAGCCTATATTCTTGATCGTCAAAGATAGGTCCCGCGGGTTGAATTGCGGCGCAAAGCGCCCGAGCAGGAGCGCTGATATGTCGGCCAGCAAGAGGAAAGCTACCACAGGTCCAGAGACCAGGACGGCGGTACGTATGATGCTGTCGAGCACGCCCCACAACTCCAGTGTCCCTTGCATGCTCAGCGTGGGTCCAAGCTGATAAGCCGGCCAAACCAGATAGCTGCCGTAAAGCCCGCTGATCATGGTTTGCAGGCCCCCCGATACGACGAAGATCGTGATCGCGGTGGTACCGATAAGCAGTCCCGTCGCCGAAGCCTGACTGCGTGTCGCGGGATCGGCGGGAGTGACCACGCTGCTGATGCCCCGTTGCGCGTCGATGAACTCGCCGACGGCCTGAAGACTCCAGAGGGGAATACTGAGCAGGGCGCCGATCAGCAGGCCGACACACGTCTCCTTAAGACCGAGTAGCGGGATCTTGAGCAGACGGGTGTCCGGATCTAGCTCCTTCAGGCCATCGGCGATGTGCGCCAAGTATGGCAGTTCGAGCGCAACGGCCAGGCAACCGCGGATCAGGCCGCCGATCTGCGGACGCGTAAATACCGGAAGCACCAGCATAATGCCCACGGGGCGGGCCGCACCAAGGCCGGCAGCAACGACGAGTTCGATGGTCGCCTGGATCAGACTTTGCGCGTCGGTGGTTGACAGATCATACATGACGGCGGCTGCTAGTAGCCCGTCGTGAGCGCGGGAAAATCAGTGAAGATCTGCTTGGCTTGTTCGATGAGCGGGGCGCTCAGCACCGGAGCAAACAAACCTATAATCCCAACAATGACCAAAAGCTTCACAGTCAGTGGCAATGTCTGATCTTGGATCTGCGTTGCCGCCTGGATGATGCCGATGACGGTTTCGGCGACCGCCGCTGCAATGAGCGGAGGCAGAACCCAGGTCATGAAAAGCACCAGTGATCGGCTCATATAAGGGAGAATAGTGGCCTCATCCATGCTCACCCTCCAGGTGTTGTATAGCTCAGCACTAGCCCGTGCATAAGCCGCGACCAGCCGTCAATCGCCACGAATAGAAACAGCTTGAAAGGAACTGAGATCACTGTCGGAGACACCATTGACATGCCCATGGCCATCAGAATGGTCGTTACGATCAGATCGATAGTGATAAACGGAAGGTATAGTAAAAACCCGATTTCGAAGGCACGCTTGAGTTCTGAGATTAGAAAAGATGGGACGAGAATGACAAAATCATCGGCTGTGGCTCTGCCGCGCATCTCTTCCGGCCAGACACGTTCGGTCGAGGACAGGAAGAAGTCTCGCTGTTCTTCATTGGTGAAGTTCTTGAGATAGCCTCGCAGCGGCTCCTGCCCAACTTTCGCAGCGGCTACCCAATCCTCGAGCGTTTGATAGCGGAGCTGCAAATCGGCGACTCGATTGTAGCTCTGCTCAAAGACGGGGGCGCTCGTGAAGGCGGTGAGCATCAATGCTGCGCCGTATAGAACGATGTTCGGTGGAATCGACTGGGTCCCAAGCGCATTGCGAACGAGGAAGAGAACGACAGATACCTTTACGAACGCCGTGGTCGTGACGACAGCGAAGACCAACAAGCCGAGCGCGGCCGTGACCGCAAGAAGCGGCAGTATTGCTGGTTCAATGTTAGTCATTACCCGCTAACCCGCCACGCAGTCTAACGCCGAGCTCGTCCCCAATACGTACTATGTCGCCACTCCCGATACGTACGCCGTTTGCGAGGATATCGACCGGGCCGTCGACCGGCCGGCCAAGTTCGAATACATATCCTTTGCTGATGCTTCTCAAGGCTCCCAGCGTGATGGGCCAGCGGCCGCATTCAAAGACAAGCGAAATCTCAATATCGTCAAGATCGGCTTCCGAAGGCGGCTGCTGTGAACCGGGTAGTGTCGTCATATGCGCATACTCCAGAGGGCGCGGCCGCAAGCGAAACGGTCCGTGCAGGATCAGGCGGTTGCCAGTGACATCTGCCGCGGTCCATAACCGGCCCGCAGTGAGGATGATCTGACCGCGGGCGAATGGCGTTACATCCGGCAACAAAGCGTCACCCTTACGCGTTTTGCGAAGAAGCGAGGCTGACGCCCGGAGGGAGCCGATCTCTCCTGCAACCGTAACGGGTAACTGTGCGGAGACCTCACACAAATGTCGCGGCAATTGGCCGAGCAGCCCGCCTAAGGCGCGGAACGCCGGCGGTATCGGTCCATCAAGAGGCGAGAAAAGAAATAGGCGACCTTTGCCCCTGACCGGACCGTAGATGATGTCGAGTTCGATATAAGGCCCGTTCTTCTCGGCCTTTCCAACATGAAGGAGTCGCAGTTGCTGCTCTGTCTCAGTCTCCAGGCGCGCGAGCAACGGTTCAAGTGCAAGTTCGAGAACCAGCGAACGACTTGGCTCGGAAAGTAAAGCTAGGCCACTCTGTACTGTCGAGATCAAGGCCTCGGCAAGCGCATGCGGTATCGACAACACGAGCGCATCATCGCCGAGGCCCCAAACGCAATCGAGCATCGACAGAGCCGGAGGTTCCTCCTGCCACACAAGTCGTTCCAGTCGCACCGATAGCGGCTTGTCGCAAAGGCTACTCCGCAAAGAGGCGGAGGGCCGCACGTTTCTGTTGAGCCACGAGACGAGACTCTGCGTTAGACGCTGGGTCGGCTCGTACTTCGCGTATGCGTCCGCGCGAGTTGCAGGAGGCGGCTGTACAGGGCAGCGCATTTGCTTCCCAACTGGACTAGCGGTCATCAAATTGCACCGCCCGCCGCCGGCGTGGACAAACCCCTCCCATGGCGAAGCAAGACTTCATCATCAGCCTCTAGCTCGGCTGTTACTTCCGAATGGGTATCGGCCGCACGCCGGACGTCGGTCTCGATTTGTCGCCATTTATGAGTCGCTGCGGAACGCTTCGCCCAGTGCGCACGCCTCTCGGATGCCGCTGTCACGGCCTGCTTTTGAGCGATACGCGCCTCCTCAAGTGTGCGGCGTTTCGAGGTGATCTCAATCGCGAGCCTCTCAAGGGTGAGCTGGCAATGTTCGAGTTCAACGACGGACAAGGTACCGACCGACATCAACTGTTGGTAAACCTCGGCCTGGGCCTCTGTATGATGCTTTTCAGCAATTGCAAGTTCCTGCCATGCGTGCTCCGCGGCCGAGGTCGCGATATGACGCTTGGCTTCCATATTGGACAACTCACTACGAGCACTACGCTCGCGCATATCCTTCACGCGCCGCAAGCTCGAAACGTGCATGCAGCTCATGCGGTCAGACGGCACATCCATGTGACGGTTTCCTCAAAAGTGGACGCATCGTTTTCACCCTGGCGTAAAAACTCGCGCAGATCATCGATCGAAGCGACAGCTCGGTCCGTCAGCGGATCGCTGCCTTGCTTGTATTCGCCAACCTTGATCAAAAATTCGGCCTCTGCATGACGGGAGATAAGATCACGGAAGAGGGATGCTGCCTTGCGATGCGGTGCAGATACGACGGCATCCATGACGCGGCTGCGGCTCGACAGTACATCGATGGCGGGGAAATGCGCCCGCGCCGCGAGAGAGCGTGAAAGAACGATATGACCATCGAGAATGCCACGCGTTTCCTCGGCGATTGGATCGCCCGTGCCGTCACCTTCCACAAGCACGGTATAGAAGGCCGTGATTGAGCCACGCTCACTCATACCAGCGCGCTCCAGCAAACCTGGCAACATTGCAAAGACAGAGGGAGGAAAGCCCCGGCGGGTCGGTGGCTCACCGGCAGCAAGCCCGATCTCGCGCATAGCGCGGCTAAATCGCGTCAATGAATCCATCATCAGAACGACGCGCAGGCCTTGTTCGCGAAAATATTCGGCGAGCGCGGTTGCCGTATAAGCACATTGCGCCCGCTCCGTCGCTGAGCGATCGGAGGTCTCAACGACGACGACCGTGCGGCGGAGGGCAGTCTCCCCAAGATGCCGCTCGATGAATTCACGCACTTCGCGTCCACGCTCGCCTATCAGCGCAACCACGGTCACGTCAGCGACCGCGCCTTTTACGATCTGCGACAATAACGTCGACTTGCCGCCACCAGGCTCTCCATAAATGCCGATGCGCTGGCCCTCGCCGCATGTCAGAAGACCATCCAAGGCGCGAACACCGAGTGGCAGAGGGCGATCGATGATGCACCTCGTCATTGGATTTGGCGCTTTGCCGCGCAGCGGACGCGTCTCCACGGCTTTGACTGCGCCCTTGCCATCGAGTGGACGGCCGAAGCTGTCGATCACCCGGCCAAGCAAATTGGGGCCGACCGGCACTTCGTGCATTCGGCCAGTGGCAACGACTTCTGCGCGGCCGGACATGCCTTGCAGGTCACCGATCGGCGTCAGCAATACGCCGTCCTGCAACAGACCGATCACCTCAGCCTCAAGCGACCATCCGGTGCGCGGATCCTTGAGCACACAAACTTCTCCAATACGAGCATCCGGCAAAACTGCATGGATCAACGTGCCGATCGCACGCGTGATCCGCCCGCGTACGGCACGCGTGTCCACATGGCTTGCCGTAGTTCGCAGACGCGCCAGCGCCGCGTGCAGAGTCCCATCTCCATCAGGACAGCTATGGTCTGGTCTCGGCGCCGTCACTATTCGTCTGCCTCATGATCTAACCCAAACCCCAAACGCAGTGCGCGGAGCTGCGCGTCAAGTCCGAGATGGATATTGCCAAATTCGCTCCACAGCACGCATTCGTTCGCTGACAGCGCCGGGTCCGGAATAATTCGGACTGCCGGCCGGTCCTCCCGTCCGTCGCAGGCAGCAAATTCGCGCGTAAGCGCATCAGCATCCATGGGGGACGCATGAAGGGACAGTTTCGCCCCGCCATATCTGTGCGAAATCGTGTGACGAACCGTCCTCACCAACATCTCGCCGGGATCGAAATCGCCCAGTAGATCAGTTACGATGTCCATCACGAGCGCTGACAGTTCCTGCTCCAAAACGGCCTTTCGTCGTGCCACTTCCGAGGCAGCCTGCGCGACCAGCTGTGCCATTTCCTCGGCGCCGGCCCTCACCCCCTCAGCATGGCCGCGCGCACGCTCCTTCTGATAAGCTCTGCGCGCCCAGCCGCGAACGCGCTTCAGATTGCGCTCGGCCACGGCACGCGCCTCGAGGGCGCTCTGCCAAATCTCGAGATCCCTCGCCGCTATGAGTGGCCCAAGGGGGCGGATGTGCGGAGCGACCGGCGGCGCAGTTTCGTCGTCTGTCATCCCGCTGGGGCCTCCCTCGCCAAATGGGCCAACACCGGCGAAAACAATTGGCCCGCGGCATCGCGGTGTTCAGTCGCCGGATTGTCGGCGGCCGTTCCGACAGCTAGGCGTAGAAGCACGCGGCGGCAATCAAGCGTTGACGCTTCATCGAGCCAAGCGCCGAGGCAGGCATGTCCATCGTCTTCAATCCCTAGCGCGAGTTGTTGAGGATCAGCAATTAATCTGGTCGAAACCGCATGCGCTGCATGTCGGATCCCGAAAGCCTGCACCTCGGTGCCGACGTGCTCGACCAGAACGGCGACATCATGCTTTGAAACCAGCCTTGTCAGCGAACGGGCATGCCAAATGCCGCCGGCGAGGAGGGCAGCCCTGCTCGGATCATGCCAGAGGAGAAGGTCTGGCCCGAAGTCACCTCCGTTCAAGCCCATTTCATCTTCAAGCAGCAACGCTTGCAGTCTTATCTGCAGCCTAGGACTCTTCTGCAGTCGCACCAACGTCGCGGACGAGAGGTTCGCGTCAAGTCGCGCGGCAAGGCGGGTCGGATGAATCGTGGCAGCAAGCTTACGAATACCTACAGAGGCTAGTTTCAGCGGATCATGCCGCTCGGCAGACGGATTCGGTCTCGTCATGTCGGATACCACACTACGCCGCATTACGCTTAATCGCTTTGCGAATCATCTCCATAGCAGAGACAGCCGAGCGCCCACCAACAGCGCTAACTTTCTGAGATGATTGCCTGCGCTGACGCCCACGAGCGCTCAGCAAGACGCAGGACAGCACGCCGAATACAGACCCGCCGAGACCCATGCCAAGCGCAACCAATGGCGTCGAAATGACTCCAGATGCTTGGGCGAGACCAGCCGCAGCCGCCGGTCGCGGCTCTAGTGCGGGCCGCTCGACTGAGACGAAAACAACAGCCACCTTGTCATAGGATAAGCCCTCGATGCTGTTGGCGACGAGCATTTTAATCTGCGGCAGCAAGATTGAGAGATTTGCCCTCGAGTCATGTCGGATGAAAACCGACGCCGAAGATGGCGTGGTGTCACGTCGCAACAGGTCGTTCTTTGGCAGAACAACGTGGACGCGCGCCGAGAGGACACCATCGATATCACTGATCGTGCGAGATAATTCCTCGCTCAGCGCATAGACGTAACGGGCGCGCTCCTCGATTGGCGAAGCAATCAGACCCGCCGCGCTGAACACTTCGCCTAGACTCTTGAAAGCGTGGCGCGGCAACCCTTCGCCATTCAGCAGGTCGATTGCGGAAGCAATCTGAGTCTGCTCGACCTGGATCGTGATAGTCCCGTCCTTAGCAGCAACGCGGAGCGCATCGACCCCGTTCTTGAGGAGGACCGCAAGCATCTCATTGGCCTCACGCTCCTGAACTTTCGTGTAGAGATCGGCTTTGCAACCAACCAGGGCAAGCAGGAGCGGCAGCAGAGCCAGAAGTTGAAGCCGCTTGCGGAATGGGCGCGCCTGACCGCTTTCGCGATCGATCAAACCAATCATTCGCCCCACTCAGCCCGCCGATATCAGCTTATTCAGAGATGAACCGAGGCTACCGATGCCATTTGAAATGAGTGTTACCTGGATGACGCTGTCAGAAACATCCTTCAGATTCGCCAACATCGCCTCGAAGTCACCTGCGCCACTGGGGGCGCCCGGCACACCTGCTTCCGCTTTGCCCGGTTGCAGCAAAAGGGGCTCCGACGTCGACCCGGTCTCCGCACCTTTTGGAACTGCATTGACCGGATACATCGCAGAAAGATTCTGGAGGATGCGATCGCCCAGCGGGCTCGCCTGTGTTATTGCACGCGATACCTCGGATGTCGGCGGAACCGCCGCCGCTCCCGTTACTGGAGGCGCAAGGTCTTGAACCGAAGCCGCTTGCAAGAGACTCTGCTGAAACTGGACCTGCTCGTCGACCGCTGTTGCCGAACAGGCCTTGGACAGGCCTTCTAGATTGTGAGAGATCGGCGCAGCGCCTAACATCATCATGGAAAGACTCGCTCTCATCGAGATGTGATACGACCAGCCGTTCAAGCCGATTAGCGGCTCAATGTCCTAGACAGGCCAGCTGACGACAAGCTGACGAGTTCGCCCGCACATCGCCATCTAAAGATCACGTTTCGCGTTCACGTACCGAACGTACTCCTGTTAGTTTAAGTCAAAGAGAACCATGAATGCTCATCCGATCCATAATCCCGCACGTTTTGAACGGAGTTCTGTGTGTCGCCGTTTTCGTTTCCGGCGGAACACAGATCGCGCGCGGCGCTCCCCTGTCGCTGCCCTCGACCCCTTATCGATATACGGTTCTGGATCAGGAGCTTTCTGCCGCGCTGCAGGAATTCGGCAACAACCTCAATATTAAAGTCACCATCAGCGCCGAGGTGAAGGGTCGGATTCGCGGGCACATGCCGGACCTGCCACCGCGCGAGTTCCTTGATCATCTGACTCAACTCTACAATCTTCAATGGTATTACGATGGGCTCGTGCTTTACGTCTCTACCGCAAAGGAAGCGCAAACTCGTCTGCTTCTGCTAACTTCAATCAGCTGCGACGTGCTCAAGGCAACCCTCGATGCGCTCGCCATTTCCGACGAACGCTACATCATGAGATCGGCTCCGGGAAATGGCCTAGTCCTTGCGTCCGGTCCACCACGCTTCATCGCACTCGTGGATCAGACGCTCAATGGTCTTGTGGCGGAGGCGCAGGCGCGACCTCGCTCCGTCGAGATGCCGTCCCGTGAATCTGTGCTGATGTTATATCGTGGCGCCTCCGCGACGATCGTTCGGGATGGGCGAACTGAAGGCCCGTACTCTTCAGACATGCCGCGCCAGGAGGGTGCCTTGCCTGCGCAAGGGCCGGGCCGAAGATGATACGGCTAGCCGGATTCCTCAATGAGCCGTTACGCGGGTTGTGCAAGGAGCGTGGACCGATCGTCCGGTCAGACGCTGCACAAGCACGGCGAGACGTACGTGTCGTAAATCGGCTCCAGAACACGAGAATTGCCGCTGCGCCACCTTGTCCACCAGTATCGGGATGGCCGGTGGTAGTGTGCGGAAGGTTCTGCAAAAGCTGAGCGGCTGAAGCGACAAATCCGGTGCTTGCGAAGATTACCGCCATAGCGGAGCAAGGACCACCACGACCGTGACGAAGACTAGGACGGATGGCTCTGCCGTCAAACAGCTTTTAGCGTCGGACAGGGATCCTGAAACCGCTGATCCAGGGTGCGGTGCAGGAAGCTCTCGAAGCCGCGATGGCGGAGGCGCTGGGCGCGGCGAGACGCGGCTGGGCTATCGCTCCGGCTACTACACCCGCTCGCTGATCACCCGGGTGGGCAAGATCGAGTTGAAGGCGCCGCAGGACCGCCAGGGGCGGTTCTCGACCGAGCTGTTCAACGCTATCAGCGCTCGGAGAAGGCACTGGTAGCGGCGCTGGCGTTCGGACATCGGTCTTGGATGCTCGCGGTTTTGCGGCTGCACGAGATTTTGCAGCTTGGACGGGGTTAACGCCGAGGGCACAGTCGAGCGGCGGGAAAGAAAGGCTCGGGGCGGTATCAAAGCGTGGAAATCGGCATACGGACGCTCTTGATCGTTGGTGCGACCTCAATCATCAAGCTTGGCAAGCGAGGCTTGAAAGTCCCGCTCTGGATTCGGACCATGCTGCAAAGACGGCCGTCAAAGTCGTAGCGGTGACGTTCGCCAATAAGATTGCGCGCACCATCTGCGCCTTGCTGGTCAGAGGGCGGGAAAGAGCGTCGCGTTCGCCACGCTCGCGGACATCGTCACCGCCACTTTGCGCGAGCGCCTGCGGTTCCTCGCCCTTGCCTCCCTCCTTGTCGTCGACGAGATCGGTTACCTCCCGGTCGTGCCTGGCGGCGGCAATCTGTTCTTCCAGTTGGTCAACGCCCGCTATGACAAGGGCGCGATGATCCTCACTCCGAACCGGCCACAGCATTGCTTGATCGACTGCTTCACCACGCAATTGTTATCCAAATCGAGGGATCGAGCTATCGGCTCCGCCAGCACGCCGCTCTCGTCCCGGAAAACGTCCGCTCGCGCCCGCTCACAAATCCGCCGCAGCCCAAGCACCGCGGCCGCCCGCCTGGAAGGACCAATGACGATTCCGATAGCGGCTGATCCCCGAACCACAATCGCGTCACCCAGGGAAATCTGGACATTCTCACGGAAAGTTCGCTGCCCGTTGACAGAGGTCCATGATCGCCGCCAGGTACAGCAGCCATCTGCAGTCGAAACATAAGTGATGTCGGCGAGCCAGATCCGGTTCGCTGCTGCGGCCCTAAAGTTGCGATCGATGAGGTTTGGCGCAATCGGCAGGCCATGACGGCTGTCGGCAACGCGGTGCGGCCGGGCCATGATGGCGCCGATGCCGTGCCGATGCATTAGGCATTCGATCCGGCCACGGCTGGCGCCAAGTCCCTGTGCCCGCAGCGCGGCATGGACCCGTGGGTTGCCGTCCCCGAGCGCCGCTGTCCTGATGAACCTGTCGAATATCAGTCAAGTCAAGAGCGCAGCATTGGTGGTCGTGCGTGCTCTGTCCGGACGCTCGCGCCAGGCGTGATAGCCGGCCGGCGAGACCTCGAGCACGGCGCACATCAGCCGCCGGGTAGGTATCGCGATGGTCCTCGATGAAGCGGAAGCTCGTGTCCGCGTTCCGGCAAAGATCGCGATCGACTTTTTAGAATGTCCCGCTCGATGGGCATCCGCTCGTTCTCCTCGCGCAAACGGGCGATCTCGGGAGCCTGGTCCGCCGACATCGGCGCCGCCTGCGTGTTGTGGCGCCGCGTCGCCGATGCCGGCTCCTGCCGGAGCTTCTCAACGCAGCGCCGCAGCACCGAACCGCGCAGACCGAGTTCCTTGCCAACGGCTCTGATCGATCGGCCACTCGACACCAGAAGCTCAGCCGCCTGCCGCTTGTACTCCTCGGTAAACAATCGACGTTGACGTACTTCCATTCGACGCGTCCTGGCTCTCTCTGAGCCTACTACAGGTGTCCACTCACTCGGAGGAGGTTCGCGTAGCTGCGCACCGTCAGCTTCTCGAAAGCTAAGCCTCCTAGGGAGAAGGTGTCGATCTGGGCCCGGCGTTAGCTGTTGGATCTGCCAAAGGAGAATCCGATGGATCCGTTCCACAATTTCGTCCAATTCGAGCCCCCGGATTTCGCCCGGACGGACTACGACGAGCTGCAACAGCTCCCAGTTGACCAAGCGGGGTTTCAGCAGCACCTGAACGAGTTGCACCTGCGCGAGCGCCCGCCCCGCAATGCAAATCGTCGCGGCGACCCTTATAATGTGTCGAACAGGGATGCGGACTGGTTGGACCACGGGCAAGGCACCTCGCGGTCGACGTGGAATCCGCCCACCGAATCTGAACAGGGGAGCAATCAGCATGTGCTTTTTGCGGCCGCAAGTCGCGGTGGCCAGTTGCCAGCCGGCAGTTTCAGTCCGACGGACTCTTGGCACGGCCGGGATTCAGCTGTCCACTTGCCGACGCATAGTGTCGACCAGCAGGAGTATTCGTGGGCGAACGCCGATGATGATTGGCCAACGCCCCCCAGTGTTCCTTGGGAGCATAATCACGGGGGATCGCTCCTCGACCGACGAGCATGGCCTGGCGATGGCAATACTTCAACCGACTACTGGCACGGCCTGGACTCAGCGGTCCACTTGCCGATGCATAGTGTCGACCAGCAGGAGTATTCGTGGGCGAACGCCGATGATGATTGGCCAACGACCTCCACTGTTCCTTGGGAGCATAATCACGGGGGATCGTTCCTCGACCCACGGCCATGGCCCGGCGATGGCAATACTTCAGAAGAAGGGCACTGGTTAGCCCCGGCAGGGGCGCAGTGGGTCCAAGCCTTGAGCGACGGGCGGGTCTCCCCCGCCGGCCCTGCTGGCGGTCCGACGAACATTGAAGGCCCCGTCCTCCAGCAATCGCAGCTTGACGAAATCCTGAACAGTTGGGCTGGCGAGGAGGAGCAGACAGAAGACGAGGACCGGCAAGAGGCGGTAAGACGAATCAAAGCCTGGGGAGAGGCCGGCGACGTCTATGCACGGCTGGAGCTACCATACCTGTGCCTGACGACCTTGCCCCCCGCCTTTCCGCCCGATCTCCGGACGCTCGACGTCAGCGAAAACGAGTTGATGCACCTGCCCGACAACCTACCGGCCGAACTCCGGACGCTCGACGTCCGCGGCAATCGCATGACAAGCCTGCCTGACACCTTGCCGGCGGCACTTCAGTTATTCGCCATCGGCGGCAATGGGCTAACCAGCCTGCCCGTAACACTTCCGGATGGCCTTCAGACACTCGCCGTCGCCAGCAACCGGCTGACCAGCCTGCCTGAAACCCTGCCGACCGAGCTCCAGCAGCTCGATGTTCGCGGTAACCGGCTGACCAGCCTGCCGGAGACCCTTCCGACTGGACTTCAGTTACTTGAGGTCGGCGGCAACCGGCTGACCAGCCTGCCCGATACCCTACCGCCCCAACTCCAAGAGCTCGAAGCCGACGGCAACCGGCTGACCCGCCTGCCCGAGAGCCTCCCCGCCGAGCTCCAGTTGCTCTTCGTCCGTGACAACCGGCTGACTAGCCTGCCCGAGACGCTCCCGCCTGAGCTCCAGAGGTTTCATGCCGGCGGCAACAGGCTGACCAGCTTGCCCGAGACCCTCCCGGCCGAGCTCCAGGTGCTCGAGGTGCGAGACAACCGGTTAGCCAGCCTGCCGGAGACCCTGCTAACGCAGCTAGATTCTGGGTGTATGGTTTATCTGGAGGATAATCCGCTGCCCGAGCGGGTGCAGACGAATCTGGCGATGGCCCTGAATGCGCGAGGCTATACCGGCCCTCGGGTCTTCTTCTCAATGGGCCGGGAACCGGCGGTGAATCATGAGCGGCCGCTGGCGCAGGCTGTGGCCGACTGGGTCGAGGGGGAGCCGGAGGTTCTGGCCGCCTGGCAGAACTTCGCCGACGAGGCGGGTGCGCCGGAATACGCGCGCTTCCTCGACAGGCTGCGGGACACCGTAAATTCTGGCAATCCCCAGTTCCGGCAGGCCGTGATTGAGGATCTGCGGCAGGCGGCGACCAGGCCGCAATTGCGCCAGCAGTACTTTCAGCTGGCTTTCGAAGCGAGCGAGAGCTGCGAGGATCGCATCACTTTAACCTGGAACGGCATGCAGACCGCACGCTTAAACGCTGAAGTCGAGGATGGCGCCTATGACAATCGGCTTGACGATCTCGTCCAGCAGGGCCGCGTCCTGTTCCGCCTGGACGCGCTCGAGCAGATCGCCAGGGAGAAGGTCAACTCGCTCCGCTTTGTCGACGAGATCGAAGTCTATCTGGCCTATCAGGTCAAGCTGCGCGAGCGGCTTGAGTTACGGCACATCGCCCCGGACATGCGCTTCTTCGGCGTCTCCTGGGTCACTGAGTACGACCTCAGCACGGCTGAGATGCGGGTGCGCGACGAGGAGGAGACGGGGTTGGCCGACTATCTGGCAACTCGGTGGCAACCCTGGGAGACGGTGCTGAGCCGGATCGCACCCGAACCCCATGCACAGATGCAGCATCGACTCCTCGAGGCGATGGGGGAGGAGTTCGACAGCCGCCTCCAGCAACGGCTCGCCGGTCATGAGCTAATCGGGAACAGCGATGCCGAGCGGCAGTTCGGAGCGCAGATCCGCGATGAGATCGTCCGCGAGATCAAGGGCGCGCTGACGCGTCAGGTGCTCGCGGACCATGCGCTTGAGCTGTGAAGCGGCCATCCCGTTGCAAGGAGCTGTCAATCCTGTTTTCACTCAGCCGTCGGCGCGTCATGGTCGGCTTCGGACGCCCGCGCGCGGAGGGACCATCTGTGAAAATGTAGTGCTCGGCCGGCAGGATCTAACCGCACGGCGGCGCTCGATCTTTTCGAACGATTGCCGCGGCGGGCGCGCCCGGCAGCGGCGCAGGTGCAATTCATCACCTTCGCAACACCAACCGACTGCCGCTATTGTTTACGTAATCTGCCGCCAGGCAATCAGCCTATTCCATCCGGAGTGGACGAGGACTGATTGACTGGCTCATCGCATAGGCGTTCGGAATTTTCTTTGTACATCCTGACGAGCTCCAGCGGGTGCCGAGTCGCAAGTCGGCGGCATAACGATGCGGCAAATCCCTGCATCACACCTGATATCGGCCATGGCGTATGCAGGAAAAGTCCAATCAGCCGATCAATTTCGAGTTCACGCTGGGTGCTATGCCGGGTAAAGCGTGACGTGAGACTTCCTGCCCACGAGCAAGCCAGGAGACGAACACAGGGATATTACGAGCGGGTTTCGACACCGCTTTGCCGGGAGTCCGCACCAGCCCAAGCACCACGCTTGCCGCACGTAACGGGGCTAGCGCAAGAGAGGCGCGTCGCAAAATCAAACTGTATCAAATTTCTCTTATGCCGGCAGCAGTTCCCTGCCGCACTTAGCGCGCACGAGGCGTGTTTCCCAAACAGGCCCTGCTCACCTAGTTGGTAATCGAGACAACAGAACCAATACGTCCGCTACTATTAGCTATGCCCGGGTCACGGAGATGTCCCGATCGCTGTTGAACTACGTCGGGCCGACGTTGCCGGAATGAATGTTACGCGGCCCTCGTGACGTGGGCAACGGGCTTGATGGTCATGCGATCGTGGTGAGCTTGAAGGGCCGCACGCAGAACCGACAATTGCTTATGCGCCTTCAATCGTCGGAAGCCCTTGTTGGCCTCGATCATGCCGGCCGCGACCCATCGCAAGGCCATGCCGGCATCCCGCCAGCGTTTGACGTTGCGTGTGACGCGGCGAATGGTGCCCATCATGTTCTCGGCGATGTTGGTACAGGCGAGCGATCGACGAAGCTCCTTCGGCAGCTTCAACCGCACGACAGTCAGGATTTCGTCGAGGCCTTCGAGGATGCTGACCGCTACGCCGGGCCATTGCTGGTCGAGTCGACGCGCGAGATTGCGGATCAATTTTTCAGCCTTGTCGGCGTCATCGAGCTCCCAGGCCTGGCGCAGCACCCGACGGGTGGCCGCATGATGCTCTTTCGGCAGGCGTTCCATGACGTTGCGCGCCTTGTGGATCTGGCAGCGCTGGATCGCGGCGGCCGAACCGAAGGTGCGGCGGATCGCCTTCGACAACGCTTTCGCGCCGTCGACGATGAACAGTCTTGGCATCGTCGGGGCGAGCCCGCGCGAGACCAGGTTGTCCAGCAGGGCCTGAACCGTTGCGGCGTTCTCGGTCGCCCCTTCCACCAGCGCCAGCGGATGCTTGTTGCCTTCGCCGTCGACCCCGATCGCGGCGACCAGCACGAGATCGTCGCCGAGATGCAGCCCGTCGATTTGGACCACCAGAAGGTCGAGCGCGGACAGATCGGCAGCCATGAAGTCGGCCAGCCGCGCCGCCGACAGCGCGACGAACCTCCGCGAGGCCGCTGACTTCGAAACTCCCGATCCGGGCGGTGCCGGCACGTCACCCTCGGGCAGCCGGACAGCGCGGCCGAACCGGCGCGTCGACACGTTGATCAGCATCAGGTTCATCGCCCAGCGACCGAGCCAGTCCTCCTGCGCCGCCGTTTCCCAGCTCGGGATCGTGACCTCGCGGCCGTCCACGCCCCGGATCCGCGGGCGCTCGACCTCAATCTTGCCGCCGTGGAAGCCGATCCGTCCCCGCGTTCGGCCCCAACGGTGCGCCCGCCGCGCCGCATCGCGACCGTGGCGCGGCCCGCAGGCCGCCGTGACATCCGCCTCCATCATCGTGCCGAGCGCCGCGATCCCCGCCGCAAGGCAGAACCGATCAAAGCTCGCCCGCACTTCTGCAAACGCTTCGTCCACAGCCCCAGTCGCCGGCCAACCAGCCGGTGTGATATCTCTCTCGTCATGGCGTTGCTCTCCTTTGTGGAATCAGCCCCCCGAGCCTACCGGCTCAAGGTGGGCAACGCCGACCTCTTCAGAAATTCAACAGAACCCGGGACATCCCCGTTGCAGAAGACGTCGTCCGTTAAGAAGCCGGATTGATCGAGGCTGGCCGGGCGAGCGTGCGCCATAGCTGGGCCAGGAACAGGCACAAGAGATATCTCAGCCAGGCGAGGATGCGGCGGAAGTTGTGTCCTACGGCTGAGAGGACGACGTTGGCGGCATCGCCGGCGCGGCCTTTGAGGTAGCAGCGCCCGAGGTGGCCTTCGGCCTTCAGGTGTCCGATGATGGGCTCGATGGCGGAGCGGCGGCGCAGCTCGCGCTTGATGACACCGAAAACGCCGCGCTTCTGGCCGGAGATGAAGACGCGACGGGGATTTTGTGCGTCGTGGCCGCGGTATCCCTTGTCGACATAGGCCCGCTCGATCGGACAGCCGGTGAGTGTCTCGGTGCGGTCAATAACGTCCCGCAAGGTGTGACCGTCGTAGGGGTTGTCGGGCAGTGCGCTGGCGTGCAGCACGAACAGGCCACCGGGAGCCCGGCGGTTGTTGGTGACGATGGAGGCCTTCACGCCGATCTATGGACCACGCCCGCATTGCAAGAGGAATCGACAAAGGGATGAAGCGGTTTGCGCCAATCTATCCGGCTTCAATTTGGGGCTGTTGCCTCGAGCCATCATGGATGTCCGCCCACTTCTGTCCTCAATAACTCGCCGGCCTCAAGAAGGGCCATGGAGTCGAACCAGGCTTCAGAAGTGTCGGTGGAACCGTTTCTCCATTCGTCCTTTCCGTCTCGCAAACCTCGGCGGGTTATTGTGCCTTCCTGATCGGACCTTGGATCTTCCTTTCCGGCCCTGTTTCTTATGCGGTGCGGCCCAAGAGGTTGGCGTCGTAGTCACGGCCCTTTGCGAGCATGCTCCAGGCCATGCGCGCGAGTTTTGCGGCCAGGGCAACAACCAAGACATTGGAGTGGAGCCGCTTGGACGCTGCCTCCAACCAGGCTCCGAAGCCATGCCGAGCCCAACTCTGACGCTGTAGAAGTACGGCTCTGGCGCCCTGAATGAACAGCGTTCGCAGGTACCGATTACCGCGCCTCGATATGCGCCCGAGAATGGTTCGATCGCCGGTCGAGATTTGCTTCGGTACCAGACCAAGCCATGCTGCAAAGTCCCGGCCCTTATGGAAGGCATCACCGGTTCCGATGGCGGCGACCATCGCGCTTGAGATGATCGGCCCGACGCCGGGCGCACTCATTAGGCGGCGACAGTGTGGATCTTGATCAGCGAGTTCGTTGATTTCTTTCGTCATTGACGCGACCCGTCGGTCGAGATGGCGCCAGTCCTCGGCCAAGTCTTGAATGAGCTGGATCACTCGAGGCGATAAGTTGTCTTTTGGCGCTGAGAGAATTTGAGGAAGTGCCAGTCGGAGCGCTGCCGCTCCTTGCCGGACTGGTAGCCCTCGCTCAAGCAAAAAGCCTCGGATTTGATTGATGACCGCGGTTCTTTGCGTCACCAATCGACTGCGAACTCTGTGCAGTGCCTGCAAGTCAAGTTGCTCGGCCGACTTCAATGGGACAAAGCGCATG
>NZ_JADPKQ010000275.1:0-541 GCF_023074015.1 Bradyrhizobium sp. 142 | reverse complement strand
CGCATCCCGACGGTTACGGCCGCAGCTGGTTCTGCGAACTCTATCGAGCCTGGGAAGGCCGGTTGTCGCCGACGATGCGGCAGGCGCATGTGGCCGGCGCATGTGGCCGGCGAGAAGCTGTTCGTCGATTACGCCGGTACGACGATTGACATCGTCGATGCCGCGACCGGAGAGGTGCATGCCTGCCAGCTGTTTGTCGCAGCCCTCGGCGCATCGAGTTTTACGTACGCCGAGGCAACCTTCACGCAGACGCTGCCCGACTGGATCGGCTCGCACACACGCGCCTTTGTCTTTTACGGCGGTGTGCCGGCGATGGTCGTTTCCGACAATCTGAAGTCCGGCGTCACCAAGGCCTGCTTCTACGAGCCGGGCGTCAATCGTGCCTATGCCGAAATGGCGGTGCACTACGACACGGCCATTGTGCCGGCACGGCCGAGAAAACGGCGAAGGTCGAGGTCGCCGTGCAGGTCGCGACGCGCTGGATTATCGCCAAGTTGCGCAACATCAGGTTCTTCTCGCTCGTCGAGTTGAACGCAACGAT
>NZ_JADPKQ010000301.1:0-24188 GCF_023074015.1 Bradyrhizobium sp. 142 | reverse complement strand
TTGCGTTATCGTCGGGCCGCGACAATCATCCTCCCGCCGCGACCGCCAAAATGGCCATCCTGATTGTCGCTGGCTTCCCATCCAGATTGTCGCGCTACACCCATGAGGTCGAAGATTTGGGTTCGTTCCATCAGATGGTCCTCCGGAGGTTGTCGTAGCGGGCACAATCGGCGATCGGTGCATGACGGAGCGTCAGTGCGGCCGGCGTCATGATGTTGGCCGGTGGGGCAGGTTCACGTTGACGGGCCAGGATATTGAGAACGACATCGGCGGAATGGACACTGTGACTGAGCGCTTCGGCACAGGCCGCTTCCACCGCGGACAGACCGTCAGTCAGCACCGCGTTGAGGATGTCGACCATCTGCCGATTGCCATCGTCGGTGCTGGGCCAGCTTGCGCCGGATCCGCTCGATCGCGGCCGGCAGCACCCAGTCTTTGAAGGGAGCACCGTTGCGCAAGGCGCCGGGTTTGCGGGCGAGCACCGGCACATAATGCCAGGGGTCGTAGACGGTATCGCCGCGGCCAAAGGATCGCGGGTGCTCGGCAACGATACGTCCATCCTGACGGATCACGATGCGATCGGCATAGGCTTGAACCTCGACCGGTCGTCCGACTGCGCTGGCTGCGACCGAGTACTTGTTGTTGTCGAAGCGCACCAGGCAGGTCTTCGAGACCGATGCCGTCACCGCATGGAAGCCGTCGAAGCGGCCGGCATAGGGAACGAGTTTGGGGCGTTCGGCTTCGAACACGTCCCAGATCGTCTGATCGGTCAGCTCCGGATGGCGATGAGCCTTGGCGTAGGCGATGCATTTGTCGAGCAGCCAGGCGTTTAACTCGTCGAGGTTTTTGAACCGCAGCCGCGGCGTGAAGAAGCGTTCCCGGACCAGCCCGACCTGGTTCTCGACCTGCCCCTTCTCCCAGCCCGACGCTGGCGTACAGGCGACCGGATCGACCAGATAGTGGCTGCACATCTGCAGGAAGCGACGATTGTAGAGACGGCCTTTACCGACAAAGATCGTCTCCACCGCGGTCTTCATGTTGTCGTAGATGCCGCGGGTGCAGGTGCCTTTGAACAGGGCGAATGCCCGGTCGTGGGCGTCGAACACCATCTCCTGCGTCTCCCGCGGATAGGCCCGCACGAACAGCATGCGGCTGTGACAGAGCCGGACATGAGCAGCCTTCACCATCACCGTGGTGCCGCTCAGCAGGACGACCTCGTGGCTCCAGTCGAACTGGTAGGCTTCGCCTGGTGCAAAGCTCAGCGGCACATAAGCCGACGCTGTCGAGGTGCCGCGTTCCTTGCTCCACCGTCGTGCGTATCGACGAACCGCATCATAGCCGCCGGCATAACCCAGGCCGCGAAGCTCCTCGAACAGCCGGATCAGCGTCAGCCGTTCCCGCGCCGCCTTGCTCTCATTCCCTGCCAGCAACCGATCAAGCTCGCCACTCCAGGCACCCATCTTCGGGAGCGGCTGCGTCTCGCGCTCGTACCGGAACTCCGTCGCTTGAGAACGAATGACCTTGCGAACCACCTTCCGCGATACGCCAAGTTCTCGGCAGATCGCCTTGATCGGACGACCATCAACAAAGTAGGCGCGACGGATCTTACCAATCGTCTCCACCACCAGCATCCCAACCTCGGCTTCCATGACTCGATGGAAGCCACTGTGGACCCTTATCCCGGGGTCCCGATTGGATGCCGATCACCCCGAAAACGGGGTCCTTATTCCATGCCGAAACACATTACCCAGTGAACTTGCTTCCGCTTCGGCAGCATAGCGGACTTCGTCGGAATTTATGCCGTCGAGCTCACGTTGCATCAGCAAGGAGACGAGATGGGCCGAAGTTGGAATACCGCAGTGCATCATATCAAATGAATGGGAACGACTTCCCCACCGTGCTATTGTTTTCCATCACAGCCCGGTATGTGGCTTCTATCTGTGATGAGAACGTCGGTTGCGCTCCCGCCCTCCTCTAACGATAAGAGGCGCGGCATGGAGCAGCAACGGCGTCGTTTCCAGCAAACGTATCACTTCAAGAGCTGCTGGTGCTCTTCGCCGAAGCCGCGCGACAAAAGGCTTCGCATCTTCACAAAAGCAAATCTAAAAGGGAGGGTTTCATGCGCTCGATTCATGCAACGGCATTTGCTCTTTGTTTGCTCACAGTCGCGCCGGTAAGGTCCCTCGCCGGTGACCCCCAGCACGATGTCTCGGCGGCTTACGCAGCATTTGATGCGACGTACAACAAGGGCGACGCGAAGGCCGTCGTCGCCTTATATGTGCCGAATGCGAAGGTGCTACCGCCAACCCACGAGGTGGCGTCGGGTCCCGCGGCGATTGAGAAGTTTTTCGCCGGGTTCTACGCCAACGGCGTAACGGATCACAAGCTTGAGCTGATCGACGCGGGTGGCGATGACAAGGTCGTCTATGGCACGGCAAACTGGAGCGCCAAAGGCAAGGACAAGGATGGTAAGCCTGCGAACTTCTCTGGCATCGCCACCCACGTGTTCGAGCGTCAGGCGGATGGTTCGCTGAAGCTGAGGTTGCATACCTTCAACTGAGCTGGCCGGTATATGCCGCCTCGCGAGGAGACTTCGCGTGGATATCGCGGAATGGCTTCGTGGCCTTGGGCTGGAGCGCTACACACAGGCCTTCCGGGATGCCGAAGTCACGCCGGAGATCCTGTCAGAGCTGACCGAGGCCGACCTGCGGGAACTTGGCTTGCCACTCGGCCCACGTAAGACGGTGCTGAAAGCGATTTACGCACACGGTTCATCGCATGCTCCCGTTCCTGTTGAGGCTCGCGGGTCGGCTACAGAGCGGAAGGCAGCACTCCCGTCGGATGCTGACCGTCGGCAACTCACCGTCATGTTTGTCGATCTGGTCGGCTCGACCGCGCTCGCCTCGGGGCGCGACCCTGAGGAGATGCGTGACCTCATGCAGGCCTACCACAACACCGTGGCAGGCGAGATCACCCGGTTCGAAGGCCACATAGCCAAGTTCCTGGGCGACGGCGTGCTCGCGTACTTCGGCTGGCCACGGGCTCATGAAGACGAGGCGGAGCGTGCCGTTCGCGCAGGCATGCGGGTGACTAAGGCGGTCGCGGCCCTTGCCGGGCCCGCTGGTGCAGCGCTTGCCGCTCGCGTCGGCATCGCAACCGGCCTGGTGGTCGTCGGCGAACTGATTGGAGAAGGCGAGGCCCGCGAGCGTGCGGTCATCGGCGAGACCCCGAACCTGGCAGCGCGATTGCAAGGGCTCGCCGAGCCAGGCAGCGTTGTGATCGCCGAGTCCACACGCCACCTAATAGGCGAAGCCTTCATGTACCATGACCTCGGCACAGTGCCTCTAAAGGGTTTTCCTAGCCCAGTGCAAGCCTGGCTGGTGATCGGTGAGAGCCCGGCGGAGAGTCGGTTCGACGCACAGCACGGGGTGTCGACGACTGCGCTGGTCGGGCGCGACCAGGAACTCGCACTTCTCTTGGATCGCTGGGAGCGGGCGAAAGAGCGAGAGGGACAGATCGTCCTGCTTGGCGGCGAACCAGGCATCGGCAAATCCCGCCTCCTGCGGGCCCTGCGCGACCAGCTCGCGAGCGTTCCGCACACACCCCTGAGCCATTTCTGCTCGCCATTCCATACCAACAGCACCTTATACCCTGTCATTGGGCTCCTTGAACGAGCAGCGGGAATTCGGCGGGAGGATCTTCCCGAAGAGCAGCTCGATAAGCTCGAGGCGATGCTCGCTCTTGCAACAGACGACGCGCATGAGAGCGCACCCGTTCTCGCGGACCTGTTGGCAATCCCGACAGGCGAGCGATACCCGCCACTGAAGCTCAGTCCACACCAGAAGAAGGAGCGAACGTTTCAGGCTCTTTTGGAGCAGGTACGAGGCCTGGCAGCAAGACAGCCTCTGCTTGCCATTTACGAGGATGTCCACTGGGCCGACCCCACCATGCTCGAACTCCTCGACCGGGCTGTTGACGAGGCGCAGCGGCTCCCGGTCCTCATGATTATTACCTTTCGACCGGAATTCGTTCCGCGCTGGACGGGACATGGACACGTGACAACACTCTTCTTGAGCCGGCTGGGACGCAGGCAAGGCGCTGCCGTGGTCGACCGGATAACCGGCGGCAGATCGCTTCCACAGGAGGTGCTTGAGCAGATTTTGGCCAAGACGGATGGCGTGCCGTTGTTCGTCGAGGAACTGACTAAGACCGTCCTCGAATCCGGGCTCCTTAGGGAGAGGGGCAACTGCTATGAACTGATAGGTCCGTTACCGCCGCTGGCGATCCCGACAACGCTCAAGGACTCGCTGATGGCTCGTCTGGACCGGTTGGCACCGGTGAAGGAAGTCGCCCAGATCGCAGCCTGCATCGGGCGAGAGTTCGGACGCGACGTTCTGAAAGCGGTAGCTCTGCTCGATGAGGATGCCCTCCAGCTTGCTCTCAATGAACTACTGGAGGCGGAGCTCATATTCCGGCATGGAATTCCACCGGCTATTGGCTACAGCTTCAAACATGCGCTGGTACAGGACATCGCGCACGAGAGCCTCTTGAGGAGCAAGCGGCAGCAGATCCATGCTCGTATCGCCGCTGCTCTCGAAGAGCTTTATCCGGCCCGTGCGGAGGCAGAGCTGGAGACGATTGCTTCGCATCTCACCGAGGCTGGGCTGGCGGAGAGGGCCGTCGGCTATTGGCTGCGGGCCGGCCGGAACGCCGCGGGGCGTTCCGCCAATCTCGAAGCGATCACTCATCTTACAAGCGGGCTAGAGGCGCTCAAGTCCTGTCGAGAGGGGCCGGAGCGGGATCGCCAGGAACTCGCGCTGCAGACGGCAATCGGGGGTCCGCTGATCGCCATTCACGGATACACGGCTCCGCAGCTCGGCACTGCGTTCGACAGGGCTCACACGCTCTGCAAAGAACTTGACGACACGGATGCCTTGTTCGCCACGCTCAGCGGCAAGTTCATTTTCCATTTTGTCAGAGGCGACTACGGCGCCATGCAGAGCCTGGCGGCCGAGGCGCGTAGCGCCGCCGAGCGCACCGGGGATGTGGCACTGGAATTGGCGGCGCATCGTTTGGCGGCTCTCACGGCCATGCACGCCGGCGACTTTCTTAAGGCCCGCTCCGAGTTCGAGACGATCCTGAGTCGCTATGAGCCGAAGGTGCATCGGCCGCCGCCTGTGCACTATGTCCATGACCCGAAGGCTTCTGCGTTACCCTACTTGGCGATTGTGCTTTGGATCCTTGGCTACCCCGAGCAGGCGCAGAGAGCGAGCCGCACGGCGTTTGAGTACGCTGTGGAGTTGAACCAGACGAACCTTACCGCCCACGTGGAGGTCTATGGCGGGGCCGCGCCTGCGGAGCTGATGGGTGATGTGGCGGCTGCGCATGCGCACGCGGACGCCATCATCGACCTCGCTGATCAACACAGCTTGAACTACTGGCGGTTGAGCGGACTCATCCTGCGGGGCTGGGCAATGGCACGGGAAGGCAACGTGGAGAGTGGTTTGACGCTCATGCGCCGGAGTCTGAACGAGCGGAACCGGCTCGGAGCCAGTTGGTACGAGGTTCGGTACTTGTGCATGCTGGCGGCGACGTACCTGCAACTGGGTGACGGCGACAAGGGCCTCGTTGCCCTCGCGGAAGCAAAGGACCTCGCTGCACGCAATGAAGAGCACATGTGGGAGGCGGAACTTGCATGCCTCGGTGGCGAATTGCAGCGCATTCGTGGTGCTTCACCGGATGAGGTCGAGGCGTATTTGCAAACCGCGCTCCACGTTGCACAGGGCCAGAGCGCCAAGTCATTCGAGTTGCGCGCAGCCATGAGTCTGGCTCGGCTTTGGCGCGACCAGGGTAGGGTAGTCGAGGCGCGAGGTCTCGTTGGCTCTATTTACGGGTGGTTCACGGAAGGATACGAAACACCTGACCTCCGTACCGCTAAGGCACTCATGGCGGAACTAGCTGCGCCTTAATACTCCTTTGGCTTTGCGCAGTTCCGCGCCATCTGCAGTACCGAATTGGCGCGGGCGCTTTGGTCCGCCAGAGCATGGTCGCAGGCGGAATATCTCAGGCGCAGATATCCCCTTTTCGTGCCGCGCGTGTGCAACTCTTTGCGGCTTTCGGGATGCCCCACCGGTTAATGTCGGTTATTGGCCCCATCGCGACCGCGCGTTGCGAAGGGGAGTTGGTCGCCACCGGGGCATAGTCGCGAAGCTGCGATGGTCTTACTTGCTGCGAGGAAAGACCAGTGACGCTAGTTTCGAATCTTCAAGTCGGGCCTAAGATCGGCAACGGTCATTTTGGCGAGGTTCATTCAGGAACTGATGACGTCCACGGCCAAGTGGCAGTAAAGATCTTCACCAAATTGGCCACTGAAACCGATGATGAATGGCAAATTCGCAAGAAAGGACTGCTCGCCGAAGGGCAGAGACTAAGCCGCGCGGAACATCCGAACGTCTTGAAGGTGCATGGCTTACTCGAAAGCCAAACGAGCGATGCGATTCATCTTGTCATGGACTATTGTCCCGGCGGTTGCCTACAGAAAAAGTTCGAGTCAGGGCCGCTACCACTTGCCGAAGTACGAAAATATGCGAATCACGTGACGATGGGACTCGCCGCACTGCACGCGCGGAATATGATTCACCGAGACATCAAGCCAGCTAATATTCTTCTTAATAAGCACGGCGCGGCCCAACTCGGCGATTTCGGTCTCGTGACAGATAACATCGTGGTCGGCTACGCGTCCTTGCAGGGTTATAGTGATCATCTCGCCTTCGAAGTGCATCAAGGTGCCGGTACGAGCGTTAAGACGGACATATGGGCTCTAGGCATGACGCTTTATCGGATCATTCATGGTGCAGAATGGTATTCAAGATTGCCAAGTCCGCGGCATGTTGTCGGCAAAGGCGGCTTCGCTTCGCATCTGCCTTTTCTACCGCATGTACCGAAAGCCTGGCGCACTGTGCTCAGGACCATGATGCACAACGATACGACAGCGCGTTTCCAAAACGCGAACCAAGCTCTCGCCGCATATTCAAGGCTACACACCACGCCTCGTTGGGAGTGCCAAGTATCGTCGCAGGACGTAAAGTGGACGTGCTTGCACAAGAACCGAAATTACTTCGTCGAGTGGGAAGCAACGGCTGCGGGCCGTTTTGATTGGTCCGCTTGGAGCGAACCGGTTGGCAAAGGCATCAAGCGAGGTTGGGGTTCGGCAACTGGCGTCAATTACGACACTGCAGACCGATCGCTCGCTCAGATCTTCGCCAAAATCGGACAGTAGTCAGCGCACTTTGCGCTTCAACTGTAGATAGGGCCCCTTCAGATCCTCTGACGTGAGCGATCTGAGGGCGAAAGCATCCTTAGCAATTCTACGCCGTTCTCCACGGCATCGGTAGCAATAGGCTTGGCTAGCTACCACGCCCGAACGCGGTTTCCAGAGGCGCTGACAATGCCCACCTCTCGGAAGCTGGAGCATGGAATTTCATCACGGTTCCGAAGGCGATTCTGGAACATAACAGGAACGGGCGGAAGCAACCTACAATTTGTAGTTCCAACAATTTTCGTTAACAACTAGTGCCGCCGCTCGTCCCTAGGAAGTACTGCGAGCCAGTGTCGAGGCGGAGGACGAGCCGTTGACGGTCGAAGAGAGCGATAAAGCCGTGCGGCTAGCGCGGGTCAACCGTATCGCCGGAAACGTGTTCGGCGGGCCTGCGAAGGCGCACCGCAGGCTGCGCAAGCCCAAGAGGCTGCTTCGCGGGGAAACGCCGCTGGCTTACCTCGCGACGGAGGCGGGCGCGCGGGTCGTCGAGGAGATGCTGACTCAGATTGATCACGGCATTCTCGCGTGAGGGACGCGGGGCGCATCCGCGTGTCGCACGCCGCGCGCTATCCCCATGACCTGCGCCTGTTCGGACGAAGGACTGGCAACGATTAGCGGATTTCGGCGGGAAGCGGCGCCAAGGAGCGCGTTATACTCATTTCGCGAACTGCGTATAACCTCGCGATTGGTTGGCCTAGTGGCGCGGTTCGCCGCCGAACTATTTGGGCCCCGCCACGATTACCACCACCCGCCGTTGACGACAGGTCCAACAGCTTTGCCAGCAGCAAGGCGGCCGCCGGCAGAGCCGAAGAGCCGACCGCGCCACGCATCCCCGATCATGCCATCATGCCCCGGTTTGCCCGACGAGTCAAAGCGGCTTCGTAAAATCCGTAAAACCTGTAGGCGGCGCCAGGGCTTGGCTACTGTGCATGGGGTTGTTTTCGCGCTTTTAGTTTGGGCGGTCACCGAAGCGCCGGGAGCGTGGAGACAATCTGCGCCTCACGACAAAATGCCCGGCTTTGACCCCGGGCATTGTCGTCTTTCCCCGCCTGTCTGGCCCCTATGCCCCCACCATCGGCATGCGCGGATATTCGCCGGGCGTGCCGGCGGGCGTGATCGGGATGCCGCCGTCGGAATATTCGTTGAGCTTGTTGCGCAGGGTGCGGATCGAGATGCCGAGGATGTTGGCGGCATGGGTCCGGTTGCCGAGGCAGTGCTTCAGCGTCTCCAGGATCAGGTCGCGTTCGACGTCGGCGACCGTGCGGCCGACCAGCGCGCGCGTCACCTGCTCGGCGGCGAACGTGGCATGCGCGACCGCGGGCGGGGTTTTTGCGAGGTCGAGGCGGTCGCCGTCCGGGGTGAGAATCGCGTCGGGCCCGATCTCGTCGCCCTGCGCCATCAGCACCGAACGGTGCATGGTGTTTTCGAGCTCGCGAACGTTGCCCTGCCAGCGATTGGCGGACAGCACCCGGCGCGCCTCGGCCGAAATGGGGCGCAGCGGCACGCCGTTGGCGTCGGCATATTTCTTCACGAAGTGCTGGGCGAGCTCGAGAATATCGGCGGGACGCTCGCGCAGCGGCGGGATCTTCAGGTTGACGACGTTGAGGCGGAACAGCAGGTCCTCGCGGAACGTGCCCTCGCGCACGGCGTCCACCAGGTTGCGGTTCGAGGTCGCGATGATGCGGATGTCGACGGCTACAGGCCTGGTGCCGCCGACGCGGTCGATCACGCGCTCCTGGATCGCGCGCAGCAGCTTCGATTGCAGGCGGACGTCCATCTCCGAGATTTCGTCCAGCAGCAGCGTGCCGCCGGTCGCTTCCTCAAACTTGCCGATGCGGCGGGCGATCGCGCCGGTGAAGGCGCCCTTCTCGTGGCCGAACAGCTCGGACTCCAAGAGGTGCTCGGGGATCGCGGCGCAGTTGATCGAGATGAAGGGCCGCTTGGCGCGCGCCGAGCGCATATGGACGTAGCGGGCCAGCACTTCCTTGCCGGTGCCGGATTCGCCGGTGATCATCACCGAGGCATCGGAGCCGGCGATCTGCTGCGCCAGCTTGATGACCTTCGCCATCGCCTCGTCGCGGTAGACCAGCTCGCGCGAATCGTTGGCGACCGCGGCAAGCACCGCGGCGATCAGCTCCGGATCCGGCGGCAGCGGGATGTATTCCTTGGCGCCGGCATGGATCGCGGCGACCGCGGCGCGGGCGTCGTTGGTGATGCCGCAGGCCACGATCGGGGCGTGGATGTGCTCGGCTTCCAGCCGCATCACGAGATCGCGGATGTCGAGGGCGACGTCGACCAGCAGCAGGTCGGCGCCCTTGCCGCCGCGCAGCACGCGCATCGCCTGGTCGTGATTCTCGGCGTGGGTCACGGTGGCGCCGTTCTCCATCGCGATCTTGGTGGCGGTGGTGAGCTGGCCCTTCAATGTGCCAACGATGAGAAGCCGCATGTCAGTCTCCTGTCCGTCTGGTCGCGCTGCCGCGCGCTATTCCCTGTTAACCGCGTTCGGTTCTGATGATTTCCGTCATGGTCACGCCGAGCTTGTCCTCGACCAGCACGACTTCGCCGCGCGCGACCAGCTTGTTGTTGACGTAGATGTCGATGGCCTCGCCGACGCGCCGGTCGAGCTCGAGCACGGTGCCGGGCCCGAGCTTGAGCAGCTCGCCGACATCCATCTTGGAGCGGCCGAGCACCGCGGAGACCTGCACCGGCACGTCGAAGACGGCTTCGAGGTCGGCGGCGACGCGCGAGGCGTATTCGTCCTCGGTGTAGCCGATGTCGGTGCCGGCCGGCGGCATCGGGCCGTTGAGGTCGGGCAGCGGGACCTGTCCGTCAGTGTCGCTCATGGCTTAATTCCCCCTGCGGGACGCGGTGTAGCGTCCGACGAGTTCATCGACCTTGGCCGCGATGGCGCCGCGCTCCAGCACGACGCCGCCATCGGCCCACTCGATCCGGCAATCGCCGGTCGCAATGTCGGGTTCGGCCAGGATCACCAGCCGGCCTTCGAAGCCGCTCTGCTTGGCCAGCCGCTCGATCTTCTCGCGCGCGGCCTCGTACAGCGCATCGTTGATGCGGACGACCAGGTGCGGCGTCGCGACTAGATGCGAGAAGCAGTCCTTGACCAATGCTACGATCTCGCCGAGCGGCTCGGCGGCGACCAGTTCGGCGCACAGCTTGCGCGCCACCGCGACCGCGACGTCCACCGCTTCGGTCTCCATCTTGCTCTCGATATTGCCGATGCCAGATGCGATGCCGCGGATCGCGATGTTGATCTCCTCGATCGCGAGCGCGACGCGGCGGTCGCTCTCGGCCTTGGCCTCACGCTGGCCGGCGGCGAAGCCGTCCTGGTAGGCGCGCGCCTCGGCTTCCGCGACCTTCTGGGCGATCTCGACCGCGGTCGCTGCCTTCTCGCGCGTCCGGTCCGGCGCTGCGAAGTCGGTATCGAACAGGAATTTTGCCGGAGCGCCCATCAGTACACCAGCTCGTCGTCGGCGCGGTTCTTGGTCAACATGATCTCGCCCTTCGCGGCGAGGTCCTTGGCGAGGTTGACCAGCAGCGCCTGGGCCTCGTCGACGTCGCGCAGGCGCACCGGGCCCATCGCCGCCATGTCGTCCTGCAGCATCTTGGCCGCGCGCGAGGACATGTTGCCGAAGAAGAAGTTGCGGACGTCCTCGTTGGCGCTCTTGAGCGCGACGCCGAGCTTGTCCTTGTCGACGTTGCGCATCAGGGTCTGGGCCGAGCCGGAATCCAGCTTGACGAGGTCGTCGAAGGTGAACATCAGCGCCTTGATGCGCTCGGCGGATTCGCGGTTGTCTTCTTCCAGCGAGGTGATGAAGCGGGTTTCGGTCTGGCGGTCGAAATTGTTGAAGATTTCCGCCATCACCTCGTGGGCGTCGCGGCGGCGGGTCTGGGACAGGTTGGACATGAATTCGGTGCGCAGCGTCTTTTCCACGCTCTCGATCACCTCCTTCTGCACCGCCTCCATCTTCAGCATGCGGTTGATGACGTCGAGCGCGAGCTCCTCGGGCAGGATGCCGAGCACGCGCGCGGCGTGCTCCGACTTCAGCTTCGACAGCACCACAGCGATGGTCTGCGGGTATTCGTTCTTGAGGTAGTTGGCAAGGACCTCTTCCTGCACGTTGGAGAGCTTTTCCCACATGTTGCGGCCGGCAGGGCCGCGGATTTCGTCCATGATGCCGTTGACGCGCTCAGGCGGCAGGTACTGCTGGAGCAGCCGCTCGGTGGCGTCGAAATTGCCCATCAGCGCGCCCGAGGCCGACATGCGCGAGACGAATTCCAGCAGCATGTCCTCGACCGTGTCGACTTCGACCGTGCCCAGCGTCGACATCTCCAGCGAGAGCTGGCGCACCTCGTCGTCGTCGAGCAGCCCCCAGATCTTGCCGCCATACTGCTCGCCGAGTGCCAGCATCAGAATCGCGGCGCGCCGCGGACCGGTCAATTGCTCGGCGGCCTTGCCGTCCTTGGCCCGGGTGTTGGCGCGCTGACCGAGCGTGGAGATCACGCTGGTGATGTCGTTCGAGTTGGCGTTTTGCAAAGCGGCGGCCATATCAGATCTCGTCTCGAATCATTTCGCGGGTTCGGTCAGCCATTGGCGGATGATGGCGACGGTTTCGTTGGGGTTGCGCTCGGCGAGTTCGCCGACGCGATGAACGGACTGGGCGTGGACCTGGCCCTGGACGGTGGCGACGTCGATCGCGCTCGCAGCGCCGCTCGGCAGCAGCGCCTGCGACGGGGCCTCTTCCGAGGCGGCCGGGCCGGTGAGAATGCCGGAGATCGCGGCGGCGACCTCGTCGGAGGCGAGGATGCGCTTGACCAGCGGCCGGATCACCAGGAACAGCACGACCAGGCCGAGCAGCATCATGACGCCGAGCTCGACGAAGTACATGACGTCGTCCTTGGTGAACTGCAGCATGCCGAGGAAGCCACTCGGCTCGGCGATCGGAGCCGTGGAGGGCGCGTCGGCAAAGCGCAGATTGACGACCTCGACCTGGTCGCCGCGCTTCTGGTCGAAGCCGATCGCCGAGCGTACCAGTGTCGCGATGCGGTCGAGCTGCTCCTTGGTGCGGTCCTGATAGGCCAGCTCGCCCTTGTCGTTCTTGGAGTAGATGCCGTCGACCAGGACGGCGACCGAGATGCGGTTGACCCGGCCGGCCTCGGTCACTTCGGTCTTGGTGGTGCGGGAGATCTCGTAATTGTTGGTCTCTTCGGATTTCTTGCTCTGGTCTTTCGCGGTGGCGCCGCTGTTCTGCTGGTTGCCCGGCAGCTCGTTGTTGACGGTGACCTGGCCGTTGTTGTCGGCGGTCATGCTCTGCTCTTCGCGGGTCTGGCTCGAGCGCAGCACGCGGCCCTCGGGATCGAACTTGTCCGAGGTCTGGGTGATCTTGTTGAAGTCGAAATCGGCCGAGAGCTGGACGCGGGCGCGGCCGGAGCCGACCACGGAGGAGACGATGTCCTCGACCTGTTTGCGCATCCGCTTCTCGAAGGCGGTGCGGCGCTCGTCGCCCATCGCCTGCTCGGGATCGGTCTGTGCGCCGTCGGCGAGCAGCTGGCCGGCCTCGTCCACGATCGAGACTCGCTGCGGCTTCAAGCCATTGACCGCGGAGGCGACGAGGTGGCGGATGGCGCGGATCTGCGTCGCTTCCAGCGCGCCGCGGACCCGGACCACGATCGAGGCCGACGGCTCCAGCGCCTCGCGCGAGAACAGCGGGCGCTCGGGCAGCACGAGATGGACGCGGGCGGCCTGGATGCGGTCGATGGCGCGGATGGTGCGGGCAAGCTCGCCTTCCAGTGCACGCAGATGATTGATGTTCTGGACGAAGCTGGTGGTGCCGAGCGCGTCCGACTTGTCGAACACCTCGTAGCCGACCCCGCCGCCCTTGGGCAGGCCGCCCTCGGCGAGCTTCATGCGCAGCCGGGTGACCTTGTCCTTGGGCACCATGATGATGGTGCCCTCGTTGCGCAGCTCGAACTGGATGCCCTGGCGCTCCAGGTCCTTGATGATGCCCGAGGAGTCCTCGACGCTGAGGTCGGTGAACAGGGTCGTCATCTGCGGCGTCGTGACGCGCATGATCACGAACGCGAAAAAGCCGACGAGCGCGGCGGTGACCGCGATCATCGCCCCAAACCGGGCGGCGCCGATACCCTTCAAAAAGTCCGCAAGACCTTGCAAGCAACCGCCCCAGAAGATTCGGCTGCTTTCGCTGGAAAGGCCGACTGGGCAATTATTGCCTAGGTGATGGTTTCGATATGGTTAACGAAGATTAAGAGCTCGGACAAAAGTAAGCGGCATGAAAAAAATCGGCCTCGCATGGCGAGGCCAATTTTCGTCAAAAGCCGCAGATTTCCGGATCGCTTACTGGCGATATTGCTGAATGCGGGTGGTGCGAAGCCCCGCAAGACCATGCTGGTCGATGGAAAACTGCCAGGAGAGGAATTCGTCGACCGTCAGGGTGTAACGACTGCAGGCCTCCTCGAGGGACAGGAGTCCGCCACGAACGGCGGCGACGACCTCGGCCTTGCGGCGGATGACCCAGCGTTTGGTGCCGGGTGCAGGCAGATCCGCGATCGTCAACGGACTACCGTCCGGCCCGATGACGTATTTTACCCTCGGGCGATGGGGTTCTGTCATGGCGTACTCACAAACTCTCAACCACTGAACTCACGCCATAACCCTACGCGTGGCGGCTTAAAAATCCGCTAAGCCTAAGGCTTCAATACAATTCTCGTTGAAACTTGCGGGAACGCAGCCGTCTCGACCGGCGGGAGGGGTGCCTCCGGGCCGTCGAGGGCGTCTTCGTAAATACTTTACTAACGAAAAGAGCGTGTCAGGCGAGGCCGCAGCCTCAGTTGCTGCTGGTGCTGACGATGCTCTTCACCTGACTGACCGTGTAGGTCTGGCCGTCGATGGTCAGAAGCGGCGGCGACTGGGTCAGGTCGACGGACGACACCGTGCCCTGGACCTGCGCGGCGATGCCGACATTGTTGCCCGAGAGGTCCTTGCCCGTGGCCGAGATCGTGTACTTGCCGTCGGGCCATTGCGTGCCGTCATTGCCCTGGCCGTTCCAGGTGAAGGGAATGTCGCTGCCGGCGGCGGCGGTGTATTTGCCGGTGAACACGGTCTGGCCGGTGCTGTTGGTCACCGAGATGTCGACCGTCGAGCTGCTGGGCACGTTGAGGTGCCAGGTTGCGGACGAGCTCTTCATCGTCGCGGTCGAGCCGTCGACCACGGCGGTCTTGCCGACGAAGCCGAGCGCCTGGGTTGCCTGCGTGGTCTGTTGCAGGCTGACGAGCTGGGACAGCGAATCGTTGGTCTTGAGCTGCTGCTCGACACCGGCGAACTGCACCAGCTGCTGGGTGAACTGGTTGGTGTCGAGCGGATCGAGCGGGTTCTGGTTCTGCAGCTGCGTCGTCAGCAGCGTCAGGAAGGTCTGGAAGTTGCCGGCCAGCGTCGCTCCCGTGTTCGAGCTCAGGGAATTCGACGAGGAGGATTTCGGCAGGTCGGTCGTTCCGGAGACGACCGCGGGTGCGGTGGCGCTATTCGTGGTGGTCATGGCGGATACTCCTCAAACCCTGATGTCGACGCCGCTGCTCGACCCGAGCATGCGGCCGTAGCTGCGCCCCACCGGCGCCGCGGGGGCTGCGTCTTCGTCGCTGATGATCAGCCGGCGGGCATTGCCGTTGTTGTCGTTGCCCTGACCGGAGTTCTGGCCCGACGAATTCTGGTCGCGCAGGCTGAACGAAAGCCCGTTGCTGCCGGTCTTGAGGCCGGCATCGTCGAGCGCGCGCTGCAATTGCGGCGCGTCCTGCTTCAGCATCGACAGCGTTTCCGGCTTCTCGACGGTGAGATGCGAGGTGACCTGGCCGTTGCGGTCGACATTGATGCGCACGTCGATGCGGCCGAGCTCGGCCGGATCGAGGCTGATGTCGAAGCGGGTCTTGCCGGCGCGTGCGGCGGCGATGATTTCGATCGGGACGCCGTTGATCGGCACGGCGGTGTTGGTCGCCGCGGTCGCGGTGAGGGTCGCGGTGGACGCGGTCGCAGCCGAAGTCGTATTGGTCAGCGGCGCCTGCACGGCGGAGGCGGCCTGCGCGCTGGTGTCTGTTGTGGTGACCGTGGCCTGCGTGCCTGCATGGGCATGCGTTGCCGGCGCAGCCGGCGTCGCATCGGCGGCCCCGGAGGCGGCCTTTGCATCGCTCGCGCTGGTGTCGGCTTGAGGCTTGGCGGCTTGCGGATGCGCACCGGCGTTCGGCGCGGTTGCCGGATTTTGCGCTGTGGCGGCGTCGGTCTTGCCGGCATCCTGGCCGATATTGGCGACGTCGGCCTGCGCGGTGGCGACAGCCTTGAACGAGGTTTTCGGTGTGCCCTGATCGACGGCGGCAATCAGCCCGCCATTGGTCTTGGCGTCGGTCGCGGTTGCCTCGCTTGTGCCGGTCGCGGTCTCCGCCAGCGTCGCCGTGGTGTCGGCGTCGACCTTGGCGCCGGCCGCTTTCGCGCTCTTGTCGCTCGCCGTGGCAGTATCGGTCTTGGTGCCTGCGATCTGCGCCGCGGTCGAGGCGCTGGCGGCGATGCCGGCAGCCGCGATCGTCAGCGGCGAGGCGGCGGTGTTGGCGGCCTGGTTCGCGGCGGCCTTCGGATCGGCCGGCATCACGGGCGCGGCGATCACGATCGCGTTCGGATCCGGCACGGCCGCCTGCGCCGCGTCGGTCTGTGCGGCGGCTGTGGCATCCACGGCGGCGGCCAGGCTGTGGGCGCCGTCGGTCTTGTCAGCCTTGGTGTCGTCGGATGTGTCCGCCGATTTGGTGCCGGACGCCTCGGACTTGTCCGTGGTCTTGCTCGGCGCCTTGGCCCGATCGGTCGCGGTGTCGCTATCGGCCGCCACTGGCGTGTCGCTGTCGTCGCTCGCCCTGCTCTGCGAAGCGGCGTCGTTCGCCGAAGTCTCGCGCGGGCTCTTGTCGGAGGCGGACGACGCGGAATCGGGGCGGCGCGGCGCGGCGTCCTGCGGCTGCGACGGCGCGCTGTTGCTGATCGCCTGTGCATTGCTGTCGACCAGCGAACCGAAGGAGTCGCTGGTGTCTTTCGGGCTCTGCGACCGGGCAGTCTTCTGCTGCGCGCTGGAGACTTGCGCTCTGGCAGCTACATCTGACGTCACACCAACCACAGGCGAACCCCTCGAGAACATCTTCGGACCCAGAGGTAGCAAGGAGTGGGCCAGCCCCGCGAAGAGGTATTTTATCTTATTATATCAATGACTTGATGAATTGGCCCCGACGTCCCAATGTGCCCGGCGACCCCGCTATTTCTGCCTCCCCGGCAAGAATTGCCCTAAGCTGATGACCCCTGCGATTGCTTCACCGGGATGCCGCCTATATTAAAGGAGTGCTCTCAGCCGCTTTTCGACCGGGCCAGCCAGCCCTGCGGGAACCAAAGTTCCGCGGGGCCAATGATTCCCCGGTCAAAGGCACAGAAATCGCGGATCGCCCAACGCCGCCGTCAACACTTTAAGCCCATGCTCAACAGTCTCGATCTCGAAGGCCGTCCGCAGGACACCAGGGTCGTCGTCGCCATGTCGGGCGGCGTCGATTCCTCGACGACGGCTGCACTGCTCAAGGCGGAGGGCTATGACGTCGTCGGCATCACGCTGCAACTCTACGACCATGGCGCGGCGACCCATCGCAAGGGCGCCTGCTGCGCCGGCCAGGACATCCACGACGCCCGCGAGGTTGCCGCCAAGCTCGGCATTCCCCATTACGTGCTTGACTACGAGGATCGCTTTCGCGAGTCCGTCATCGACAATTTCGCCGAGAGCTACGCGCTCGGCGAGACGCCAGTGCCGTGCATCGAGTGCAACCGCTCGGTCAAGTTTCGCGACCTGCTGAAGACCGCGCGCGAGTTAGGGGCCACCGCGCTCGCCACCGGCCATTACGTCGCCTCGCGCCGTCTCGCCGATGGCTCGCGCGGGCTGGTCTGCGCGGCCGACGCCGATCGCGACCAGAGCTACTTCCTGTTCGCCACCACGCGCGACCAGCTCGACTATCTGCGCTTTCCGCTCGGCGACATGACCAAGCCCGAGACCCGGGAGCTCGCCCGCCGCTTTGGCCTGTCCGTCGCCGACAAGCACGACAGCCAGGACATCTGCTTCGTGCCGACCGGGCGCTACACCGACATCATCACTCGCCTGCGGCCGAACGCGATGGATCCCGGCGACATCGTCGATCTCGACGGCCGCGTGCTCGGCCGCCACAGCGGCATCGCCAATTTCACCGTCGGCCAGCGCCGCGGCCTCGGCATCGCCTCCAGCGCGCCGCTGTTCGTGGTGCGGCTGGATGTCGCAAACCGCCGCGTCGTCGTCGGCCCGCGCGATGCCTTGAAGATGCACCGCATCGTGCTGCGCGACGTCAACTGGATCGGCGACGACGACATCGACCGCGCCATCGGAGGCGGTCTCGAGATGTTCGTGCGCGTGCGCTCCACCCGCACGCCGCAGCCGGCGTGGCTGCGCGGCGCAGGCGGTCACTACGAGGTCGAGCTCGTCGCCGGCGAAGAGGGCGTCTCGCCCGGACAAGCCTGCGTGTTCTACGACGCGCCGACAGGCCAGGCCCGGGTGCTCGGCGGCGGCTTCATCCAGAGCGCCGCGGCCAAGGTCGCGAGCAGCGCTGCGCGGCCGCTGGCGGAAGCGGTGCGCGGCTAATTCCGATGAGATCAAGCCCGACTACTGCCACCGCAACGACGGTGCGCCCCCTCTCCCGCCTGCGGGAGAGGGGTGGGGTGAGGACTCTCTCCGCTAGCGATATCTCGCGAGAGGATAAAGCCCTCACCCGCCACGCTCTTGCGAGCGTGTCGACCTCTCCCGCAAGCGGGAGAGGTGCAGCGAGTGCGCAGCGACATTTGATTCCACCAATCGTCATCACACTCTAAAATTTTCGGGGCAGGGGGCATGGCAGCAGACATCTCGCGGGCCGGGGTCGAGAAGGCCTATGGCCGCTGGGCGCCGGTCTATGATCTGGTGTTCGGCAAGGTGTTCGACGCCGGCAGGCAGTCGACCATCGCAGAGGCCGATCGCATCGGCGGCCGCATCCTCGACGTCGGCGTCGGCACCGGCTTGTCGCTCTCCGACTATGCGCGCACCACAAGAATCTGCGGCGTCGACATCTCCGAGCCGATGCTGCGCAAGGCGCAGGCGCGGGTGCGGGCGCTGCGGCTGTCCAATGTCGAGGTGCTCTCGGTGATGGACGCGAAAAACCTCGCGTTTCCCGAAAACTTGTTCGACGCGGTGGTCGCACAATACGTCATCACCGCCGTGCCCGATCCCGAAGGCACGCTCGACGAGTTCGTGCGCGTGCTTAAACACGGCGGCGAGCTGATCCTGGTCAACCACATTGGCGCCGAAGCGGGTGCGCGAAAGCTGTTCGAGCTGGCCTTCGCACCGGTCGCCCGCCGCCTCGGCTGGCGCCCGGAATTCCCATGGCAGCGCCTGGTCGACTGGGCCGAAAGGCACGGCGGCATCACCCTCGCCGAGCGTCGCCCGATGCCGCCGATGGGCCACTTCTCGCTGATCCGCTACCGCAAATCGTGACGGATGAGCCCAGTGCGCAGCCAAGCCGCCGGTGCACTCCCTCTCCCCGCCTGCGGGAGAGCGTAGGGGAGAGGGTTCTCTCCACCAGCGATATCTCGCGAGCGGATAAAGTCCTCACCCGCCACGCTCTTGCGAGCGTGTCGACCTCTCCCGCAAGCGGGGAGGTAAGCGGAGTTCGCGGCGGCCATCGAATCCAAATTCGTAATGATCCAAAGCCCGATCACTTCGCGCTTTGGCAGGAACAGGCCGCACCCCCCGCGCGTTTCCTTTCCATGCGCACGACATCAAACATCATCCTGGCGAGCCTGCTGATCGCCGCCTCCGGCGGAGCGATCGCGCAGGCCCCGCCCGCCCCGGCGACGCCGCCGCAACAGACCGCGCCGCCATCCCCGCAACACGCAACCGACTGCACGCCGTCCGATCGGCTACGCGGCAGCGTCCCCGACGGCACCACCACCGGCCAGGTGCGGGAACCGCTCGGCGACAAGCTGGCAAAATCCGAGGGCGTGATCTGCCCGCCCTCCGGCGTCGATCCCGAGATGCACGCGCCGGCGCCCAGCACGAACGGCGCCATGCCCGTGATCCCGCCCCCCGGCAGCCCCGGCGGCGACCCGAATGTGAGGCCGAAATAGGCCCGTTCCGGCTCTCCCTTCCTTCGCCTCTTCCCGCCTGCGGGGAGAGGCTCGCATCGCAGATGCGATCTGGGCGAGGGGGACTCTCCGCGAATCTGGTGCCCGAAATGGGCCGTTTTCGACCTTGCCCGCCTTGTCTCGCCGAAGCTGTGGCGAAGGCGGATTGACAGCCCCCGATCCCCTTCCTTATATGCCGCGCGTTCGCGAGATCGGCCATTGCGCCCCCGCGAGCCCTGTGGCGGGGTAGCTCAGCTGGTTAGAGCACGGGAATCATAATCCTGGGGTCGGGGGTTCGAGTCCCTCTCCCGCTACCAATTCCAGCGTAACCCTTTGATTTCCCAGAGTTGGCCGATCGATGTTTCGCCATGAGGGATATCTCATTGATACATGCGGAAGCATCACTGATCAATGCGTGTAGCCACCCGGTGCTGAAACCAAACAGCCCGCTGGGGCGGGCCGCATGGGCAATAGCTTTGGAAGAACGTCGGGCTATCGGGGGTTCGAATCCCTCCCTCTCCGCCAATTAGCCCGCACCCCAATTAGCAGTCCGAAGGGCCCCCAGGGCCCGTCTTTCGGGCAGTTCGACGCCTCAAGCAGAGGCGAGGCGCGTGACTGTACCAGGGTCTGTACCAGCAAATGTACCAGCGAAAAAACGCCGCGACCGGCAACCCGCCGGGCCGCGGCCGCCGCGTTATTTGACCGGCGACCCCGCCGGCTGGCGCTTTCAGTTGCGGCTTTCCCCGCAATTCTTCGGAAACGGTATTTTGGCCGGATCCCGTCTTGCAGGTTCTCCCCGTATCGTTCGGGCCACGTTAGGCCCGCGCCGCCGCGGCGAGGCCAAACGCCTGGCGGTGCAGCTTGCAAGCCTCTGCCAGACCATCTGCAGCTTCGCGGCCGACATCTGGAAGGGGACCGCTATGGACGAGATGCAGTGGACGTCGCCAATCGAGCGCGCGCGAGAGAACGGAGCGTCGTACTCATCCACACGCATCCCTTCGACCTTGGGCATCCGCGCTTCTCCGACGTCGACGATGAAGGCGAGGTGGCGCTTGCCGACTATCTGCGGCGGCGGGCTCCGGCCGGCGACCACCTGACGCTGGTGCTGGGGCCTGGCGGCTGTCGCGCTCGCCGGATCGGCACGACCCAGGAGGTGCCGGCCTGGGAGGTCGGCGAGAGCTTGGTCCGGCTGTCGCAAGGCGGACCCGCGGAGACCGATCAAGCCCGGTACGACCGCCAGGTCCGCGCCTTCGGCACCGACGGCCAGCGCGCGATCTCCTCGCTGAAGGTTGGTGTGGTCGGCCTCGGTGGCACGGGATCGGTGTTGGTTCGCCAATTGGCCCGACTCGGCGTCCGCGACTACGTGCTGATTGATCCGGACGGTGTCGAAACCAGCAATCTCAACCGACTTGCCGGCGCCGGTCCGGCTGATGTGGGCAAAGCCAAAGTAGCTGTCGCGGAAAGGGAAATACTCGCCTGCTCGCCAAGCGCCCGGGTGCGCGGGCTGCGAGCCGACGTCGTCGATCAGAGCAGCGCTGCGGAGCTGACAGGCCTCGATTTCCTTTTTCTTTGCACCGACTCGCATGCGAGCAGGGCCGTGGTCTGCCAGCTCGCGTACCAGCATCTGGTACCGACCATCGACATGGGAACGAGCATCACGGTGCGCGGCGGCGTCGTCACCCACATCACCGGTCGCGTGCAGATGCTGGCTCCGGAGCTGCCATGTCTGACGTGCACAGGAGCGCTCGACGCCAACCAGATCCGACGCGAGATGATGAGCCCGGAGCAGCGCGCGTCGGATCCCTACCTTGTGGGCGCGCACGAGCCGCAGCCCGCCGTCATATCGATCAACTCGACCGTGGCGTCGCTGGCAGCGACCATGTTCATGGCCGCCGTGACCTCAATGCCGGGGCAGGTTCGTTTCCAGCTCTACGACGGGGTCAGGGGAGCGGTCCGGCCGACGCAGGCAAACGTGGTCGAGCACTGCATCGTGTGCTCGAAAAAGGGATCGCTGGCCAAGGGAATGTCGTTGCCGCTCCCGGTCCGGGCGAGCGCGGACAATGGCTGAGACGCGCCCCGAAGTACTTTGGTTCGGCACTCCTCCCGCGGCGGAGACCGAACGCGAATTCCGGCATCGAAACCTGAGCCTCCGATGCTGCGCCACCACGGCACCGGTCGAGCCCGCCAACGCCTGCGCAGCGGTCTTCCGGTTCGGAGCCGACCTGCCGGACGATGTGCTGCGCGCTGCCAACGCCCACGCAAGAATGCTGGTCGACAGCGGCCTGCGAATCGACCTCGTCGCGGACGACGATGAAACCATGGGACGCGTTCAGGCCGGATCGAAGTCCGTTCTGAAACTGCCGGGCGTGGCGGCTCGCACCGACCCGCCGCCGCATTCGTTGGCGGAGAAGATCGCGCGACACGACGCCGGACAAAGGCCTCACCCTGGCCTGCAGATCGAGGTGGCCGGGAAGCGCGAGCCTTTGCGGGACGTCGACGAGATACTGTTCCAGCGGGCTTTCGCCCACTGCAGCCGCATCGTCCTGGAGGAACTCACCGGAGGGCTCTCGCAGGCCAGGGTGTTCGCCGTACACATGACCGTCCACACGTCGAACGCGGGAATCTGGCCGCAACCTGATTTTGCGAAGCTGGACAGGCGCGACAAGATCGAGAAGGAACACTCGAACTATCTTAACTTCGCTAAGAGATTCATCCCATTCGGCCTTAGCCCGAACATTCACGATCAAATAGTCGGAGCAGAACGAAGCCTGCTCGTCGGCAATTTCGTCGACCGGTCGGAATCCCTGTGGAATCTGGCGCGCCGAAATTTGTCAGCCCGCGCGGTGACTTCCCTCATCGAAGAAACCCTCGGTGGTTGGCGTGACCAGGCGTACGCCCAAGACCCGGTCGAAGGCTCCGTCGCCGAGGCAATGTTAGAAGCCGGCCTGCTCAAACCCGACAAGATCAACTCGCGCCACGTCGAGGCGGTGTCCCGCCTCGGGATCACGACCGAGCCGGGGGTCATCCTCGGTCAGTTGCGAGGCTTGACACAGCGCTATCGCACCGCGCCGGCGCATGGCGATCTTCACGGCGAAAACGTGCGCGTGCGCAACGACCGCGCGATAATCATCGATCTCGCATCTGTTGTCCCGTCCGCACCGCTGACGGTGGACCTCGCCGCCCTCGAGACTTGGTTCGCGTTCCAGCTCCCGCCAGAGTGCGACCCATTGAAATACGAAGATGCCGTGTGGGCCGCCGAGATCGACCGTCGCTCCCGAAGCGTTTCTGCATCCACCCGGACCCTGCGACCCGACGAGCAAGTTCTGCTGGATGTCCACCGTGGTTCGGCAACTCAGACGCATGGGAATCGCGATACAATCCTGCTCCACCGAGTACCCAGCCGCGGTGGCCGCCCAGCTCTTGAGGCGGTGTCAATGGGACGACGGCCCTGCGGCCGACCGCTTCAGGCGGACGAAAGGCTACGCCGTCGCGGCCCGATTGGCGCGCGCACTGTCAGATGAAAGCTCAAGACGATGGTGGCAAGGAAAGTGAACCTGCTCGGAGTCGCGGAATATCGCGACGAAGGCGAGAAGACGCTGAAGTCGGCCGGTGACGCCGTCGTCGTCCATCGAGGCGCGCTTCGCTCAGTGCTGATGTGCTGTCCCGACGGCTGCGGCGAAACGCTGGTCGTCAATCTGGATCCACGGGCCGGAAAGGCGTGGAAGCTCGATATGCGCACGGGAAAGGCGACCCTGTACCCCTCGGTCCGGCGCGACGGAGGATGCGGAAGTCATTTCATAGTCTGGCGCAGCCAGGTTCTCTGGTGCGATCGCTTCGAGGAAGGCAACGTCGAGCCGAGCTATGACGCCGCGGCGCTCGAACGCCGGGTTCTGGGAGCGCTCCGAAAGCATAAATTGCGTAGCGCGGAGGAGGTAGCCGTCGAGCTCGACGAGATTCCTTGGGAAGTGACAAGAGCGGGACATGCGCTTGCGCGCCGCAGACTGGCGGTCTGCGGCTCGGGCAGGCAGCGCGATTGGTTCGCCTTGTCCTAGTACCGGCCCGCCCGACCAAATGGGGTATCCATCAACTGGGATAGCAAAATCATCAGACATCTTCTCCCTCGACGGATAGCGAGATTATTTTTGCGGCGGCGCGCGCCGCGCGAAACGATGGAGGTTGTTCGTCATAACCATCCGCGCTCGCCGAACGCGGCAAGGTCAACACCCGGCGGAGCATACCATCCACCTGAGCCATATCGGGCGCCCAGCTTCATAGCGATCTCTTTGTTTCCATAAGGAATCCGCAGCGGCGTCCCTGCCGCCGGATTTGGTTGGGCGGGCATTGATGTCAATCGGCTTGCAAATTTGACGGGGCGTATTGCCTCATCTGAGGATGTTACTTTCGCTTGACGGATGTAGCTCCGACTGTCGGCCGGTCCGAGGTTGCGTCATTGCTCGCAGGATCGGAGGGACTGGGGCCGTCGCGGAGTGCCCATCACACGCAGCGACGGCCCCAGTCCCGGGATCACCAGTAGTGGCCGGTACTGTACGCGGGATGATCACCTTGGCTCCGTTGCGTCTGAGTGATCGCAACAAGCGCTGCACGATGGTGTGCTGCGGCGGCCCGAACTTTTCGGGGGAATGCTCGGCG
>NZ_JADPKQ010000515.1:0-24499 GCF_023074015.1 Bradyrhizobium sp. 142 | reverse complement strand
GGCGCGCAAGCGCGCGTCCTTGACCGCTCCTGCGCGCGCCGCCGTCGAGATAGCGCGGGTCGGGGCGGAGAAACGGGCTTCAAGTCGAACAAAGAAACCAACAAGGAGGACTAACCCGGCGGCAGTATCCGTGGCATGACCATCTCGGCGGAACCGTCCACGCCTTCCGGCTCCGCTCCACCTCCACAACGAAGGCGACAGATCACGAGCTGCAAAAGTACGACATCTTCACCCGCTACGGACATGGGGGACAGCGTGCGGCCGTGAAGGCGAACGACGATCTAGCCGGTTCGTCGCCAGGCCGGCACCGGATCGAGCGGCGTGCGATAAAGCTCGTTGTGATCGCGATCGGTGACGCGTACCGCGCAACCCTTCTGCTTGAGCTCCGGTTTCACTTGCGACAGCTCGCTCGCAAGTTGATGGGCGCGATCGGAGGCGACCTCGAGGTCTTCGAGGATAATGCCGCCCTGGTTCTTGAACTCTTCACCGACCACGAGATCGAAGTAGTAGTAAGGCATCGGAATTCCCCCGGTGTGACGATCCAAGCTTGAACACGAGTCTCAACACGTGCGGATGGTACCACTGAGTCGACCTTTACCGAATGAACGGGCCGCGCAATCTCTGTGCTTATGGCGCAAAAATCATGTGCAGCTCGCGGGTGTGTTAAGATTTTATTAAACATGTCGGCGTGATCATCAGGCATGGAATTGCAGCAGAACCGGGCTCCGGGAACCGGCAGCTGCAAGAGAAGGCCGGCGGCTTAGATCCCGACGGCCTTTTCTCTTGTCGAAACGCTGCTCAACATCGCTCCCCGTAATTGCCCGGACTCAACGCATCAAATCGACTCGGACAGCGTGCAGCGAGCATGACGCTGGTCGTCGTGTGGTGATCGTTAGTGCACCGGCATCGGCGGCCGCACGACAGGTCCGTCGTCGTCGGCGACGGCCTGCGTCGTCATCGCGGCTGGCGGCGGCGCGGCAACGACCTGTGGCGGTGGTGGTGCGATCGGCGTGGGAGCGTATGCCGGCGAGTGGGCCTGCGTCACCGGCCTCGGCTTGCGAACCGGCGGAGCCGCCGGTGGCCGCGGCGGCAACGCAGAGACTCGCGCGCGCGGATCGGCCGGCTTCGCCTCGGCGATCGGCTTCGGCGCCGGCGTCTTCGCCATCTCGCGCGCCATCTGCTCCTGTCCGGCCTTCAGCTGGGCGATGTTGGCCTTGAGCTGTTCGATCTGCTCGGCCATCGCGGCGAGATCGCGCGTCATCGATTGCACCGATTGCGCGGCATCGGGCGCGGCAGCGACGTCCTGAGCTGCGGGCGGCGTGGCAGGATCGGCGGGCTGATCAGGTGTCGTTTGTGAAACGGGCGCGGCGGCGGCTTGCTCGACTGCAACCGGCGTTGCCTGCGACGTCGAAGACGTGAGCGACGTAGACGTGAGCGACGTAGGCGTGAGCGACGCCAGCGCCGGCGTCCATTCGGCGAGCATCTGCTTCGCAGTGTCGCCGTGCTTCTCCCAGGCGATCGTTGCGGCGGCGCTGCCTCCGGCAAACAGCATCGTGACGAACGCGCCGCGAAGCCATTTGCCGACGGACGATCGCTTCTGCCGGCCGTGAAGGTCGCCAGCCGTCGCGCGCACGGCTGTGTCGACCGACGGCGCCTTGGCCCGTATCTCGGAGATGGCAGAGATCTTCGGCTCGGGCGCGAACTTAGGCTCCGGCGCGAATTTGGGCTCCAGTACGAACTTGGCTTCGGGCGCGAACTTTGGCTCGGGTGCGCTCTTGGGCTCCGGCCGGGTCGCGATCTTCGGCGCCAGTGCGGGCGCAACATTGTTCGGGCGTGAGGCCAGCACGATGTCCGGCGAAACCTGAACCGCATCGTGCGGGTCGTTGTCCTTGATCGCGTCCTTCACGATCTCATCGACGATTTGCTTGCTGTTCAGCGTCGCGAGCATTGCAGCTCCTTTGAAGCCTTGGTCGTCCGCATTGGCGCGAGCCGATCGGTTGAAGTGAGCTCATCCCAAGCCCGTGACGCACGAGTCCAGCCGGGTTTGACCAAAGCAAGGCAAGGGGATGGAGACTATGCGACAGTCTTTCGCCGTTTGTGGTGATGGAACCAGATCTTCCGAACACGGCCACGTGTTCCCTTTTGCCTTGTTTTGAGCACGATTTTGGCGGCATCTGGCGTTGCTGGGGGTGCTGTTGTTCCGCTATCGGGGGGCCGGCGGTGCCAAGATCTGTTCTCGCTTTTCTCATTGTTGCGCTGCTTCCGCTCGGCGGTTGCATGCAGACAACATTTTCGCCGGCGACCGACGCGAGCATGACGCCGCGCGACCGGCAGTTGCTGGCGCGTACGCCTTACGCGCAGGCGAGCGTGCCCGAGCAATATCTCCGTCACATCGTAGACTATCCGCGCAAAGAGCAGCCGGGCACGATCCTGGTCGATACCGATGCGCGCTATCTTTATTATGTGCTGCCGGAGGGCAAGGCGATCCGCTACGGCGTCGCGGTCGGCGAGGAAGCCATGGCGTTCTCCGGCGTGGCTCGGGTCGGCCGCTTGGCGGAGTGGCCGGACTGGATTCCGACGGCGGACATCCAGGCGCGGCTCGGTCCTTACCCAGCGCGCGTAGCCGGCGGTCCCGCCAACCCGCTGGGGGCGCGGGCGATCTATCTCTATTCCGGCAACAAGGACACGCTCTACCGCATCCACGGCACCAATCAGCCGGAATATATCGGGCAGGCGATCTCATCCGGCTGCATCCGGATGCGCAATGAGGACGTGATCGATCTCTACGATCGGGTGAAGCTCAATTCGACTGTCGTGGTGCTGCCACCCGGGCAGAGCACGCAGGCCGGGACGGGTGCAGGCTGGCGCGGGTGAGGGAAGCGATCCTGCTCGCCATCACGCTCACTCAAGCGTGAAGGCGTGCACGATGCTCGGCCGCGAAGGGTGAACTGCTTCACAGCCGATCCGCACCGATTGCGCTATGCCTCAATGGCTCGTTGCCATTGGAGGCATCATGCAAAGATTCTTTTATCAATTGAATGAGAGCAACCGCCGCATCGTGCGGAAATGGCGGCTGGCCACGTTGGGCTTCTACGGATCGATCCTGGCCGGGATGCTCCTGTATGTGGCGCTGCATCTGAATCCGGAGGTGAACTATGTCTCGGCGGATTCTCCGGCGCACGCGAAAGTCGTGAATTCGCAGAAGCATTGACCGCCATGCAGCGGTCGCGCGCTATTCCTCAGGCCGCGCCACGCGCCATTGCATCGTCGTCGCGATACCATTGGCATCGCCATGCGCCTTGTCAGCCGCTGAGGTGTAGAGCGGGCGATAGCGAAAGGCCCACATCTTGGTGCCGTCCTTGCGGGTAATCGGCGTGAAATCGCCGATCGCCTTGGCATCGACGGGGGCGGCCAGCGGAATCCAGCTCTCCGCGCATTTGCCATCACAGCTCGATGTCTTGCCGCTGGTGTCGCGCTCGTAGAAATAAAGCGTCATGCCCTTGAGATCGACAAGCTTGGAGCCCTGCTTGGTCAGAACGGCGCGAGCTGGCGAGGTCATGGCGTCGGGCTTCGGCGGTGGAGGGGTGTCGCCGCCGCCATGTCCGTTCGCAACCGCCTGGCCGGTCGAGAGCGCGACCGCAGCGGCAAAAATAACGAACCTGGACATCCGAAACTCCCAACCGGAAAAGTTAATCGCGCGTTAAAGCGCCGAATGGAGGCGACGGTAGCAGCCGAAGGTTAGCTCCAGGTTTCGCGGCGCGGCGGCAGTTTCGGGTATAGTACGAACTAGGCTTGAACGTCGCGCAGTGGTGCGCGGCTGAGCTCGTTGCCGGCGGCGATCGCCTTGCGCAACAGCCGCATCAGTTCTTCACCTTCCTTCGTGCTGAGGCCGCCCAGCATGATGCGCTGCGCGGACTCCACGGCCGGCGTGATCTTGCGCAGCGTGCGGCGGCCTTCGTCAGTGATCTCGAGCTCGCGGGCGCGGCGGTCGCGGCTCGAGGCGCGGCGCTCCGCAAGCCCTTTCTGCACGAGGCGATCGATCACGCCGGTGATGGTGGTGCGGTCGTAGGCGATCAGCCCGGCGAGCGTCACCTGGTCGAGCCCGGGATTGGCCTTGATGGTCGCGAGCGCGGCGTATTGCACCGGCGTCAGATCGAACCCGGCATCCGCGACCTCGGCCAGAAACACAGCCACTGCGATCTGCTGGAACCGGCGCGCCAGATGCCCAGGCATGTCGTTGTTGTCTTTCACCGAGTTCTCCTCAGGGGCAGGGAGGCGGGGCCCGTTGACAAGTATACTGATAGTCAGCATACTGAGCAATATCCAAACAGAACGTTGGCGGGAGTGGTGCTCATGCAATTCCATCTCAATGGATTTCAGCCGGGCGATCCCGAAATCTCCGATCCTGCCGAGCGTATTCAGAGCTCGGGCGCGTCGGGCGCCGTGCCTGAACAGGTCGATGTCCTCATCGTCGGCTGCGGCCCCGCCGGCCTGACGCTCGCAACCCAGCTTGCGCAGTTCTCCGACATCAAGACCTGCATCGTCGAGCAGAAGCCGGAGCGGCTGCTGGTTGGCCAGGCCGATGGCATCGCCTGCCGCACCATGGAAATGTTCCACGCCTACGGATTCAGCGAGCGCGTCCTGAAGGAAGCCTATTGGGTCAATGAGACGACGTTCTGGAAGCCTGACGATTTCGCCCCCGAGAAGATCGTCCGCAGCGGCCGGGTGCAGGACGTCGAGGACGGCCTGTCGGAATTCCCTCATGTGATTCTCAATCAGGCGCGCATCCATGACGGCTTTCTCGACGTGATGCGCAAATCGCCGGCGAGGCTCGAGCCCTATTACAGTCGCCGGCTGCTCGACCTTGCGGTCGATCCGGCCGCGAGCCCTGCCGACCATGCCGTGACCGCCCGCCTCGAACGGGTCGATGCCGATCATGAGGGCAAGGTCGAGACGATCAAGGCGCGCTACGTCGTCGGCTGCGACGGCGCGCGCAGCACGGTGCGCAAATCGATCGGCCGCGAGCTGCACGGCGATTCCGCCAACCACGCCTGGGGCGTGATGGACGTCCTGGCGGTGACCGATTTCCCGGACATCCGCTTCAAGGCCCTGATCCAGTCCGCGAAGGACGGCAGCCTTCTCATCATTCCCCGGGAGGGCGGCTACATGGTCCGCATCTATGTCGAGCTCGCCAAGCTCGACGTCGGCGAGCGTGTCGCCAGCCGCAACATCACCGCCGACGACGTGATCGCCAAGGCGCAGCGCATCCTGAAGCCGCATACGCTGGAGGTGAAGGAGATCGCGTGGTGGTCGGTCTACGAGATCGGCCAGCGCCTGACCGACAAGTTCGACGACGTGCCGGAGTCCGAGATCGCGACCCGCCTGCCGCGCATCTTCATCGCCGGCGACGCCTGCCACACCCACAGCCCCAAGGCGGGGCAGGGCATGAATGTCTCGATGCAGGATGCCTTCAACCTCGGCTGGAAGCTCGCTGCCGTCATCCGGAAGCAGTGCGTGCCCAGCCTGCTGCATTCCTATTCGGCGGAACGTCAGGCGGTTGCGAAAGAGCTGATCGACTTCGATCGCGAATGGGCGGGTATTCTTGCGTCCGCGGCCAAGGCCGGCGGCGCCGAGGCGGCGAGGACACAGGACTATTTTGTCAGACACGGACGCTATACGGCGGGCACCGCGACGCACTATCGTCCGTCGGTTCTCACCGGCGCGGCATCGCATCAGCATCTGGCGCAAGGCCTCATCATCGGCACGCGCTTCCATTCCGCGCCCGTGATCCGGCTGGCTGATGCCAAGCCGATCCATCTCGGCCACGCCGCGCAGGCCGACGGTCGTTTCCGCATCTACGCGTTTTCGCGCGCCGAAGATCCCGCGGCGGCCGGCTCCGCCATTCGCGCACTGTGCGACTTCCTCACCGAAGCCAGCGAATCTCCGGTGAAGCGATACACGCCGGCAGGCGCCAATATCGACAGCGTGATCGATCTGCGCGCCGTGTTTCAGCAGGATCATCGCGAACTCGCCGTCGAGACGATGCCCGCGCTGCTTCTGCCGCGCAAGGGCCGGTACGGACTGATCGACTACGAGAAGATGTTCTGTCCTGACCTCAAGAACGGCCACGACGTCTTCGCCATGCGCGGCATCGACCGCAACGCGGGCTGCATGGTCGTGGTGCGGCCGGATCAATACGTTGCACAGGTGCTGCCGCTCGACGACTTTGCCGGGCTTGCCTCCTACTTCGACGGGTTCATCCTGCAAGTAAGGTGAGCGCCGAACATTCGCTTCGCCGATGAACGGCGGATGAATATCGAACCCGGCGTACGGCGCACATGCCGCGCGTCTCAATCTTTCGACGGATGCGGCGACAGTGTGCGGAACGCTCGTTCCGCTCGGGCGTTCCGACCTGCAGAGGAGGAACACGCCATGAGACTCAGAAGCATTTTGGTTGCCGCATTACTGCTCGCCCCGACGGCTGCACTGGCTGCTCCGGGCATCGTCACCGTCTCGACCGGCTTGCGCGCCGGGCCGGGGTCGGGCTTTCCCCTGGTCGATCGCATCCCCGGGGGCGCCCGCGTCAACATCCATGGCTGCCTGCGCGGCAATGCCTGGTGTGATGTCAGCTTCTCCGACGATCGCGGCTGGGTGTCGTCGCAATATCTCGAATATCTCTACCGCAATCACTACGTCTATCTCCCCGACTATGCCGACGAGGTCGATGTGCCCGTCGTGCCCTTCGTGCTGACCTCGTACTGGTCGCGTTACTATGAAGGGCGGCCGTGGTATCGGCGGCACGCCTATTGGAATAGCTACTGGACCTCGCATGAGCGCTTCGCGACGCGGATGAATCTCGATCCACGCGCAGCGCGCATCGGCCGCGCAGCGACGCGCGATGCTGCGGTCGCGCTGGGGCGCAGCGGCGCGAACGTCCAAGGCCGTGCCGCAGTTGTCGGGCGCGACGCCGCGACGGCACGGCATGACGCCGCCATCGCAAAGCGCGGCGCTGCGATCGCGAACGACCGCACCCGCGCCGGGCGGAGCGAGCGTTTCGTACGCGAGCAGACTTCCGTGCAGAGCCGCAACCCGCGCGATGCGCAGGCGCGTATGATGCATGACCATGCTGCGAACCGTGCAGCAGTGCGGACGCAACCGATGGCGCGTGCACACGAAGCCCCGCGTGTGTCGGCAGCGCCCGCGGCCCGGCCGACGGCGCCGCATCTGGCACAGCCCCATATGGCGCAGCCCCGTATGGCCCAGCCCAATGTCAGCCATGGTTCGCCGATGAGTGCGCATGCCCAGATGCCGGCGCCGCGCGCGGCCGCGCCTGCCATGCCGCACCCGGGCGGCGGTGCTCCGCATATCAACGCCGCTCCGCATGGCGGCGGTGGTGGTGCGCCGGCCGGCGGCCCAGGCGGCCATCAGAAGCACTAAGTCTTGCGAGAGCCCGACCTTCGAGCCGGGCTCTTTCTTTTGGCGGGCGCAAGTTCTTTTGGCGGGCGCAAGTCGCCTAAAGTTTGAAGCAGTTCTTCGCACGCAGATTTCATCGATCGTAATATCTATACCGAAAGGTGTAAGCATCCACTCGGGGCAGCGGGGCACGGGAGGATGACGATGAGACCGAGCCAGACGGAGACGCGTCGCCATAATTTCGCGAAGCGTTCGATGACCAAGGAGGCCAAGCAGCTGACCGGCCTGATTGCCGGTCTGCGCAAATCGCTCGACGGCATCCACAAGGAGCGGGCGAACCCGAAGCTATCGGGCGCCGAGATGGGTTTGCTCGACGAACGGCGCAACAATCTGTTGCTTACTATCGCGGCCCTCGACGATCGCCTCTCGGCGGTGCAGGGGCTGATCGATCTTGGCCGTCCACACATCATCCGCGTTCACTAAGGAGCCGCGCGTCGCGCCCTGTCGGTTCCGTCGCGGCGGCGATGGGCCCCGGCCCGGATGTTGGCGCAATGCCGCTGCGGCCGGCACCAAATTGCCATGCTCCCGGCGAATTGCCGCCAAAGCCCGCTGTCACGAGGGACGGGGGCAGGGCAACGCAAGGGGATGCGCATTGGCCTACAAAATGATCGCAGAACGCGATAATGCGAAGTACAGTTTCGCCCGCGAGAGCCGGTTGCTCATCGTAGCGAAGGCCAAGGTTTGGGCGAGCGAGGGTTGGCGGGTCGTCATTACCGATCAAGACGGCAAGGCCTACGCGCCGCCGGAGTTCGATCAGTTACTGGCGGCGTGATTGCAGGGCGGGGCTAGGGGACGACAGTGACATTGCTATTTCGACCGGGGCGCGATCGGATCGCGTCTTCGGTGATTCTTGCAGTCGTTGCCGTGCTGACGGCGACGTTCGCATCCGCGCAAAATCTCGACGCCGGCAAACCCGCCGCAAAGCTGTTCGCCGATGGCTGCTCGAGCTGCCATCGCAGCCCGCGCGGCCTTGCGAAGGGTCGCTTCAGCCTGACGCTGACCTGGTACTTGAAAGATCACTACGCCACCAGCTCCGACTCGGCCAAAGCGCTTGCTGCGTATCTGGAATCGGTCGATAGCGTCCCGCGTGCTGCGGAGAAGTCCGCCCCGCGTAAGCCGCGTCCGCCCCGGGCGGTTCAGGGCCAATAACACGCTGCCCGGCGCGAGCTGAGGCGGTGGTGCCGATCAATGCACCGCTGTCTCCGAGAACAGGTTGATGACCACGACCCCTGATACAATCAGCGCGATGCCGACGAAGGCCGCGGCGTCCAGCATCTGCCGGAACAGCACGAACGAGACGGTCGCGGTCAGGATGATGCCGACGCCGCCCCAGATCGCATAAGCGATGGTCAGGGGGATCACACGGATCGCGACCGACAGTGCGTAGAATGAAGCCGCATAGAACGCCACCATCGCCAGCGTCGGCCAGGGCCGCGTGAACTGCGCGGACTGCTGCAGGAAGGCGGACGCCGTGACCTCGAAGACGATGGCCAGGGCGAGCGCTGTGTAGGCATTGAAGGCGGCAGTCATGACCGTCTCGGGATCGGGGCGCCGGGGAAGATATCGCGCGGTAGGTACGTTCAGCACACACGCCGGACAGAGTTTTTCCCAGGAGCAGGTATCACCTGTGAGTGACGAGTCTGCGACACGTGGCGGATCGCAGCCTGGCAAAGATGACGCGGACGCGCCGGGGTTCGCGATTCTGTCGCCGAGAAGAGGGAGTCGTCGCGCGATGAATCGTGCGGCGGCTCCGACGTGTCGCAGTGGGTCGATGCCCTAATTGATCCGCACGGAGAGTTCGACGTCTTCGGCGAAGGGCGTGGACATATATCCGTTTCTGGGCGTGCGTACGCGCGCCAGATAGTCGGGGCTGAAGTCGGCGTTGTCGGCGACAATGATGGCGCCCGGCCTGAGATCGCCTGCGATCAGATCCAGGATCTCCGGGTAGAGCGCCTTGGCGCCATCGAGCAGCACGAGATCGATCGGATCGGGCAGATCGGCGCTGAGCGTTCTCAACGCATCGCCCTCGCGGATTTCGACGAGATCGATCAGCCCGCCGGCCGAAAGATTGTCCCGCGCTCGCGCCGCCTTGGACGCCTCGAACTCGGTGGTGATAAGACGGCCGCCGCCATTGTCGCGCAAGCCTGCGGCAAGGTACAGCGTCGAGATGCCGAACGAGGTGCCGAACTCGACGATCGTTCTGGCGCGAGAGCTGCGCGCCAGCATGTAGAGCAGCGCGCCGGTCTCGCGGGAGACCGCGAGCGGTGCGTCCTTCAGGCGTCCGTAGAGATCGCGGTAGTCGGTCTTGCTGCGCATCATGCGGGCCCGGTCGGCATCGGACAAATCGGCGACGGCGGCGTGCGTAGTGCCTCGTGCTGCCTCGGCTTCGTCGAACAGACGATCGAGCAGAGGCGCAAGCGATATGATGGTCGGGATGGTCATTTGAGGGCTCCGGTTCGGGAGAAAGCGCGTGCTTGCGCGGAGGCTGAAATACGACTAATTCGTCGCATTTCCTATTCGCATTGCCGGGGCGCGTCGTCGAAGTCGTTCAGTTTCCTCACGAAAACAGCCGCAACAGCTCCGTTCCACCGGGCTTGTCGCGGCCATTCTGGATGCCGCTGTTCAGGTTCTGGCGAAGGAGGGTGCGCAGCGCTTCACGACGGCGCGGGTGGCAGAGAGGGCAGGGGTGAGTGTCGGGTCGCTCTATCAATATTTTCCGAACAAGGCGGCGATCCTGTTCCGCCTCCAAAGCGACGAGTGGCGGCGTACGAGCGAACTCCTGCGCAGCATCCTCGCCGAGGGGGCGAAGCCGCCATTGGCGCGGCTGCGCGCACTGGTCCATGCCTTCATCCGCTCGGAATGCGAGGAGGCTGCGATCCGCACAGCCCTCAATGACGCCGCGCCGCTCTATCGCGATGCGCCCGAGGCGCACGACGCGCGAGCCGCCGGTGAGGGTATCGTCGCAGCCTTCATGCGGGAGGCGCTGCCAAAAGCCTCCGATGCGACGCGCACCCTCGCCGGCGAGCTGATCACGACGACGCTGAGTGAGGTCGGTAAACGGTTCTCGGAGATGCCTCACGGCGAGGCGGAGATCGCGCGCCATGCCGACGGGTTGGCCGACATGTTCTGCGCCTATCTCGGAGAGCTTGCACGACGCCGAATTCATTCCTGACATCTGCGTTCGTGATCCGATGGCGCGAAGCGAAATCCAGGCTATCCTTGCCTCGTCCAGCGATTGACCTTACGGACTTCTGCATGCTCGTCATCTCCATTCAAAGCCAGGTGGTCCACGGCCACGTCGGCAACAGCGCGGCCGCCTACGCCATGCAGGTGGAGGGCGTCAATGTCGCGGCGGTGCCGACAACGCTCTTGTCCAATCACCCGCGCTATCCGACGTTGCGTGGGCGCGTGCTGGACGCCGAGCTGGTGGCGGATCTGCTCAGGGGCGTGGAGGAGCGCGACTTGGTCGACGAGGCTGCCGTGCTCGTCACCGGCTATCTCGGTTCGCCGGACAATGCCGCCGTGATCGCCGATTTCGTCGAGCGGGCGCTGACGCGCAATTCAAAGCTGCTCTATGTTTGCGACCCCGTGATCGGCGACGATGGCCGCATCTATGTTGCCGAGGGCATCCTGGACGTGGTCCGGCACCGCCTGTTGCCGGCCGCGAGCCTGATCACGCCAAATCAGTTCGAGCTCGAGCTGCTCTCGGGTGTCAAAATCGCGTATGCGCAAGGCCTTCGCGCGGCGTGCGCGGCGATTTCGGGGCAGGGCCGGATCGACGTCGTCGCCACCGGCTGCACGCTCACCGACACGCCGGCGGAGCAGGTCGAGACGATTTTGTGCGCGGACGGCCAATTGTCGCGCTTTGCGACGCCGCGCCTGCCGATCCGCCCCTATGGCACCGGGGATCTGCTTACTGGCCTGATCGCGGCGCATCTGGCCAAAGGCGCGGCGATGGAGGCGGCGGTGCGGCTTGCGGTCGAGACCATCTTTGCCGTGCTCGTTCGCACCCAGGAGGCTGGCACGGCCGAGATGCGCCTCGTGCCGCTGCCCGTGCGAGGCGCGTAACCCTCAGGTCGCCCGCTTCGCGGCGGATTGCGCCGACTTCTGCCGCTTGGCCGGGCTCTTCTGCTCGCGTGTGGCCTGCGTTTTCTGTGTCTTCGCGTTCGATGCCGCCTGCACCTTCTTCGGCTTGATGTTGGCGGCTTCCTTGCGGTCCGCGCTGCCGCGGCGCGAGATGTATTCCGGGCCGTCGACGGGACCGACATGCGGCGGATCGCGGCCGAGATAGGGCCGACCGATGCCGAGGGCTTTGCCATTGGCATCGACCCATTTCCACAGCACTTCCGTCGAGACCCAGCGCTGCGCGCGGTTGTCACCCTTGGTGCTGACGATGTCGGCCGCCATGCCGTGTCCGTAGCCGCCGCGCGTGCTGCCGCCGTGATACGAGCGGTCCGAGGCCGCCTTCAGGCCGCTGGCGATCGACTGGCGATAGTCGTCGCGGAACGCGCTGGTGATGCCGGGCGACAGGCCCGCGGCTTCCGCCGCGAGCAGCGTGCGAAACAGCTTTCGCTTGAAGCTGCGGTCCATGCCACCAATGACGTAATCCATCAAGGGCATGCCGGCGTGCTCGGCCGCCTTCGGATCCTTCCAGCCGAAATCCTCGTCGACCAGTTTGGTGAAGCTGCGCATCACCGTGACCGTCCTGCCCTTGCGCTTGACGGTGACGGCGCGGCGTTCCTGCACCTTGATCGAGTCTTCCTTCGCGGTGCGCTGATAGAGCGCCCAGAGATAGCGATCGATGCAGGCATCCATCACGAAGCATTCGTCGAGCACGGCAACGGTGTCCGCAGGCGGCGAAGCCTTGTCGGTGGCAACCGCAGGTCCGCCCGCAATTGCCGCAGGCGATAGCGACTCGGTCGGCACGATGTCGCTGGGATCAGCGGATGCGAATTTGATGGGAGCGTCCTGCGCGGGGGCGTCTTCGCTCGTGATGGGAGCGGGCTGAGGCGGAATCACCGATGGTGGCGCTTCCGCCGGCAACATCTGCACGGGATCGGCGGAGGCGAGCTTGACGGCAGGTTCGGGCGTCACCGTGGCGACGGTCGGCGGGCTCTGCGCCAGCGCCACGGCGGCGGCGATCTCCGCATTCTCGGCCAATTGATTTTCCAGGGTTACAGCGCGGGGGATTTCGGCGCGTTCGACGCGAGCGGCGTCTTTCGCACTGGAGAGAACAGCCGCGTTGGCGCTGCTGTTTTCGACCAGGGCCGGGGCATAGGCTGACAGGGAGAGCGCCAGCCAGCCGACCAGAACGGCCGAGGGGCACGAGACCGCCACGATAAGAGACCGCTGATCGTTCATGATCCCTGCCTCCAAAAGGTTCTCTTCGAACCAATGTTGCACAGCCAAGCACGCGGTGCGTCGATTGTTCGGAGGATGGTGTGGCGGCGCAATGGCGCAATTTCGGGATGACAGGCTTTTCAGGCCGGTGTTGCCCGGCGGCAACGCGGGTTCCATTGCGGTTCCATAGCCCCGGAGCCTGGAAATCGAGGCATGGATTGTCGTCAAATTGAGCGACCATATTTACTCAATCGTGGATTGTGGAGGTGCATGTCTTCTCGCGCCGGCAACGTCCGGTAGACTTGGGAAGGACACGATCTTGAAATTGAAAAGCTTGATGGTCGAATTTGCCGCCGATGAATTTGGCGCCACCGCGATCGAATACGGACTGATCGCAGCGGGCATCGCACTCGCCATTATCGAAGTCATCTACGCGCTCGGCACCAACCTCGTTGCGAAGCTGCAGGCGCTTGCGACTGCGCTGAAATCGGCTGACGTCGACACCCGTGTCCCCGACGCGCTGCAACGCTCTTCCGCGTTGCTGCGCAGCGTCGGACGCGAGCGCAACCTTCCGGCAGGTGGTGCGTTTGATCGTCCATGACGCATTCCTCGCTTCGTCCCATGGACGCTTTCGATCCTACTGAACCCGCCATCCTGCACGATCGCGTCTCCGATACGATCATTACCTGGACCACCGACCAGGCCGACGACTATCGCCGCGCCAGCCGGCTGCGCGAGGATGGAACCGTGGCCTGGAAAGCCTACGTCTTCGACGGCTGGGGCAACGTGCTCGGCGGCTGATCGCCGCCCATAAAGCATCTCGTCGCTCCAGGCGCGATTCGGCCAAGATATTGCGCGCGTTAAACATATTGCCATGCGTGGAATGCGATGTTGCAATGCAACAGCGCATGTCGCAACGCAGCAAATCGGGATTAAATGTGCTCGGAACCTTTCTCCAGGAGCACCACCATGAACAAGAAGACTTTGTCGATCGCCGCCGCCATCCTGTCGATCGCGGGCAGCACCGGCGCTTTCGCCGCCGAGCTGCCGAACTATGAAGCCAATGGCTTCGCGGTCTCGCCGATGCAGGTGCGCGTGCTCGGTGCCGCGCATGTCCAGCAGCAGGAAACTGCGCCTGCCGCGGTCGCGACCGTCCACCAGGCCAGCGTCCTGACGCCGCGCAAGGTGAACACCGCGAACGTTACGACGGGCGCGGCCCGCTGATCTGATATCCGCTTGAAGGTAGGTGGGCTCGCCTAAAGCGAGACCCACCGCTTCATGCGAGCAGCCTGCATCGCGACGGTGCCGCGCGAAAGCATGCAGATCGACATCACGGCGCAATTGCGCGCCGATGCGCTGATCGAGACACGGTTCGCGCGAACGGTCCGATCATGTATGCTGGCTCATAACGGCTTTTCGCCTCAACGATTTGCCGCACGCAGGCTGGACGGCGAGCGGCCGTAGAGCTCCGCGAATGCGGCGTTGAAGCGGCGCAGGCTGCCGAAGCCGGCCTGGAACGCGATATCCGTCATGGTGTGATCGTCGGCATCGAGCAGGCGCTTGGCGCGCTGGACGCGAAGCGTCCTGGCGAGCTGCTGCGGCGTGGCGCCGACGTGACGCTCGAACAGCCGCGCCAAGTGGCGCGAGGAGATGCCGAGCCGCATCGCGAGTGCCACCACCGAGCCTTCGTCGAGCGCGCCTTCATTGATGAGCTTCACCGCGCGCGCGACCGTGGAGCGCGTGCCGTTCCAGGCCGGGCAGAACGGCGCGGTCTCGGGACGGCAGCGCAGGCACGGCCGGAATCCCGCAGCCTCGAACGCGGCCGCGGTCGGATGGTAGGTGACGTTGCGCGTCAGCGGCTGCTTGGCCGGGCAAACCGGGCGGCAATAGATCCCCGTGGTCTTCACGGCCGTGAAGAAGCGGCCGTCATAATTGGGATCACGGCGCAAGCGTGCGGCATTGCAGACTTCGAAGCTCAGCATGCCCGGAGAATAGTGCATACCGACACTGCGGGAAGACCCGCCGGATGACCGAGTCCGATTGTGGCGAGCCGCACCAGGCATGGAAGCCTAGAACGCGGACCTGATGTGCATGCGAGCCCCTTCAATGCCAGTTTTGGAGCCAGCCGTGACCAGCGCCAAGGACATCGTACTCAACGCCTGGAAGACCTTAACGCGCGATGCCGACCGCATCGCCGCGCTGTTCACGGACGACGCCGAATGGATCGCGCCGAAAGGCAACGCCACTTCGGTCGCGCTCGATCATGCCGATCACATGATCGGCGCGCAACAAATCGCGCGCTTCATCGCGCAGAAGATGCACAAGATGTTCTCGCAGGTCGATATCGCCTTTCGCGGTGTCTATGCCGACGGCGATGTCGTGATCGTGGAGGAGCGGATGCGCGCGAAGCTTCCCGACGGCAGGCCGTACGAGAACGACTATTGCTTCGTATTCACGGTGGCGGGGACGCGGATCCGCAAGGTGCGGGAATACATGGATACGCGCAAGGGATGGCGGATGGTGTTCGGCGATGAGGAGCAATGAGCAGCCTGCGCGTTTGGCAGCGTGCCAGCCCTGCAGCCGCGTGGGTTGAGCTACTGTGTCCGCTGACGTAAGGCGTCCCCATGGATCAGCGGACGGGCGGCGCTGACGCTCTCATTGAAAAGAACGATGCGGCGCCGGCGCTTCTCGGCGTCGTCTGCGGCCTGTCCGCGGCGCTGTTCTGGGCGCTGGGCTTTGCCGGAACGCGGCACGGCCTCAAGGTCTGCTTCACGCCGGTCGATCTCCTGGTGCATCGCTACGTCTGGTCGGGCATCGCGTTCCTGCCGCTGGTCTGACGCGCCGGCATCAGCGATCTCTGCGGCATCGGCTGGGGCAGGGGCCTTGCGCTGATGGTGCTGGGCGGCCCGGTGATGTCGCTGATCTCCTACACCGGCTTCCTGTTCGTGCCGCTCGGCCATGGCAGCGTGATCCAGCCGTCCAGTGCGACGCTCGGCGGCCTCTTGCTCGCTGCATTGCTGCTGAAGGAGCGGATTTCCGCCTCGCGCCTTGCCGGCGCCATCGTCATCGTCGGCGGCCTATGCGTGATTGGTGCGGAATCGATCGGCCATATCGGGGCCGACGGCGTGCGGGGCGACCTGACCTTCGTGCTCACCGGATTGATGTTCGCGGGCTTTGGCGCGCTGCTGCGTCACTGGCGCGTCTCCGCGTTCTCGGCCGCCATCGTCATCAACGTGCTGTCGCTGCTGTTGCTGCCGCTCTACCTCTTGACCGGCGGGTTGGCCCGCGTTGCCGCGATTGGCCTCAGCGAGAACGCAATCCAGGCGCTGGCGCAGGGCGTGCTCGCCGGTCCCGCCGCGCTCTATCTGTTCGCCGTCTCGGTCCAGCGCCTCGGTGTCGCCCGTGCTGCCGTGTTTCCCGCCTGCGTGCCGGCGCTGACGCTGCTCACCGGCTGGCTGCTGCTCGGCGAGGCCCCGACGGCGTTGCAGGCCGGCGGACTGGTGACGGTGCTGTGCGGGTTCTATCTGGCGCAAAGGCAGCGGTAGTTCGTAGTTCGTAGTGCGTAGGATGGGTAGAGCGAAAGCGAAACCCATCACTGGCGGTCACGGAACGATGGGTTTCGCAAGAGCTCTACCCATCCTGCGGTCCTAGTGATGACCGGCTGCTTCGGCCTGTGCCCAAAGAGATCAATCGTGGTCGCCAGCGGCGCGAGCCTGAAGCGGAGCGAGTACGTGCTGGTCGAAGATCGTGAGCAGGTCCCGCGCGCGCTGGCGCTGTTGAATGGTGACAGCGAGTAGCCCAGAGGGAGCGTAGGCCGCTTATTGCGGCTTGCTTCCTTTGATCGCGTGGGCGCGGGCTCGCTAGACGATGCTGCCGCCGGCGCCGGCCGGCAGTCGCGCCCGCACGCGCTGCTTGAGCGCGTCGATCTCGCCCGGTGGCATCGTCGCTATTGTCGGTCCGATGGACGGCGCGGTGGTCTCCACCTGCCAAAATTCGTCGAAATCGCGAAACGTCCGCTCCACGGCGATCTCACGCGTTTCGACCTGCGTCAGGCCCGCTCCAGTCCAGAACGCGGTCAGTGCGTCGATGCTCGATGCCTCCATGTGGGGCGGACGCGTCGGCGACAGTCCCATCGCGCGCATCTCGGACAGGATCGGATCCAGCGGAAAGCCGCCACCGACCATGTCCCACATATAGGTCGCGACCAGGCCGCCGGGACGAGCCACCCGCACCAATTCCGCAACACCCTTTGCCGGATCTGGCACGAAGACGAGCGCCAAGGCCATCACGGCGATATCGAAGCTGTCGGCCGTGAACGGCAGTGCCATTGCGTCGCCCTCCCGGAAATTGGCGCCGCGCGCACCGGGCCGCGTGCGCGCAAAGGCGAGCTGCCCCTCGGACGGGTCGATGCCCTGCACCCCGGCCGGGGCGCAGTGCGACATGATCAGCTCAGTAAACGCGCCGGTGCCGCAGCCGACGTCGATCCAGCGCAGGCCTGTCTTGGGTTTCAGCCAGTCGAGAAAGACCTCGCCGACGAGGCGGCTCCAGATCCCCATCATCTGCTCATAGGCGGCACCGTCGTCGAAGCGAAGTTCGGACATGCGCGGCTCCCTGGCGCGTGGCGGGCTCAGGGACTGTAGCCTGCCAACGTGGAGAATGGGAACGGCCGATTGCTGCCTTTGCCTTCACTGCTCCGACGTAGCCTGCCTATGCACCCTGCGGTCCTAGGCCTTCTTCACGAATTCCGATTTCAAGTTCATCGCGCCGATGCCGTCGATCTTGCAGGCGATGTTGTGGCCGTCGGTGGCGTCCTGGAGGCGGATGTTGCGGACCTTGGTGCCGCCCTTGACCACCGATGAGGAGCCCTTGACCTTGAGGTCCTTCATCACGATGACGCTGTCGCCGTCGGCAAGCGCATTGCCATGGGCATCGCGCACGCCGGCCTCCTGCGGAGCCTCCGCCAGCGGCATCGGCCGAAGCGCTCCATTCATGGGCGCATCCCGGGCAGATCCAGAGATCGCGATCCTGATAGGCATGCTCCGAATTGCATTTCGGGCATTTAGTGGTGTCGTCCGTCAAAAGCCTGATCCTCCATGCTGGCGAGGCGCACCGTAGGGGCGGAAAATGCGAATGCAAGGGAAAGCTGGGGACGCGCTTGTCTGCCGGTGCGATATCACCGAAACAGCGCCACGAAGATCACGTAGAGCCAGCCCAGGATTCCGTGGATGATCGCCCACAGGATCGAATGGTTGTTGGTGTAGGAGATCGCAATCGCGAGCGCCGACCCGAAACCGACGCCGTATTTCGCGCCCTCGACGCGAACGCCGTAGTAGCGATTTCCGTTCATGGTGATCCTCCTGATCGTGAAACGGGCCCAGCCTATGCGATGTCCGAGCTGGTGACGTGCTGAGGCCGTTGGCCTGCGGAATCGATTGAGCGACTGCGTCGTGGAACCGCGTCCAACATCAAAACATCGAAAACAGCCCCATGCACAGTAGAAAACACTCATGATTTCAAAGTTCTGCGATACCGAATAATTCGTGATCCGCCTTCGCTCTGCGAGCTACGGCGGACAAGTCGCTTCTCCGGGTTAGGCTTGTCCGGCCGACTTCGGCGATACCGAAAGTCTTTTGACTCGTCGGGCAAAACAGGGGCATTATGGCATGGTGGTGAAGGTCGCGATTGCTGAGGGCTTGCGCGTCGCCGGGCCGTGGGGCGACATGCCAAAGAAACTGAAAAGCAAACCGAAAAGACAACTGAAGACTTATCAGACCTCGCTCGGCTTCTACGACCAGGCGGTCGCCGCACCTTCGATGAAGGCGGCGCTGGAGGCCTGGGGCGCCAGCTCCAATCTGTTCCATCAGGGCGTCGCGAAGGAGACCGACGACCCCGACATCGTCGCCGCGACCATGGCAAGCCCCGGCGTCGTGCTCAGGCGCCCGGTCGGATCGGACGGTCCGTTCACCGAGCACGCCGAGCTGCCGACGGATCTTTCGGACGGCGAGGCCAAGCCCAGATCCAAGCGCAAAGTTAAGGCCAAGCCGACGAAGCGCGCGGCCAAGAGCGCGGCCAAGAGCGCACCCAAACCGTCCCGCAAGATCGACGACCGACAAGCCCGCAAGGCCGCCGCGGCGTTCGAGAAGGAAGAGCGGCGGCGAGAAGCCGAGCGCCGGAAAGAGGAAGCGGCCCGCGCCAAGCAGCGTGCCCGCCGCGAGAAGGCGGTCGCCACCGCACAGGCGGCGCTGGACAAGGCGAGGCGGGAGCACGAGGCGCGGGCGGAGGAGATCGAAGCCGCGCGCGCCGCGCTGGATGAACAGGCGGAGGCCGAGCAGAGCCGATGGGACAAGCAGAGGATGAAGCTGGAGGAGGCGGTGCGCCGGGCGCGTGGGTAGGGCTCCAGGAATCAGCAGGGATTCCTTTACCATGGCGACCAGTGGCGACTGAGCCGCACGGCGTTTAGAAATTACAGGACGTTTGTCCGGTATCTTCGCTCCGATCACGGATGCGCCGGATACGCCGTTCGCAGCCGCGACCTTAGGGAGCTGTCATGAGCGATCATCGCGCCGCAGTCAGGCATCACACATTGCGCACCGGCATCGTCGAATTCAACAATGGCACCGGCAGCATCATCAGCGTGCCCTGCACGATCAGCGATGTCTCCGGCACCGGCGCGCGCCTCGCCCTCAACTCGTCGCTCTGGGTCGCCGAGCAGTTTTCGCTGATCTTCCTCAGCGGACTGCGCAAGGACTGCCGGGTCGCCTGGCGCAAGGGCAGGCTGATCGGCAGCGCGTTCACCGAGGGCTGTGCGAGCCCGGACGAGCAGGCCGTGATGATGACCGCGGACGAGCAGTCCCGCCACAGGCTCGGGATCGCTGCGCGCGTGAAAGCTGCGCGCGAGACCCGCGGTTACACCGAAGCCCAGCTGGCCGAGCGCATTGGCGTGGCGCCCGCCTTCGTTTCGCTGGCCGAAAACGGCGAGGCGGACATTCCGCTCTACCAGCTGATGCACATCGCCGATCTGCTGATGGTCAGTCTGGACGGGCTCGTTGCAGGTCCGGCGCCGAACGCCGAGGAATTCGACGCGGCGTAGGCGTGCGCCGGGCTTCGCGCGCCGAACGGTTCGTTTCGGCTCACAAGCCATCGAAGTCCTGCGCGACGTGTCGTCACATTCGTCGTCATTGCGAGGAGCCCTTGCGACGAAGCAATCCAGAGTCCCTCGAACAGGGTGAATGGCTGCGGCAGGTCGTCACCGGCTACTTCAACGACCATGCGGTGCCGCCAACAGTCGGGCGCTCAGCGCCTTCCGCTTCTTCGTCATCGAACTCTGGAGACGCACGCTCCGGCGCCGCAGCCAGACCGATGGCATGAGGTGGGAGACGATCAGTCGCCTCGCCTGTGACTGCCTCCCCAGGCCCAACATCCGTCATCCTTGGCCGCGAGCACGCTTCGCCGTCACTCACCCGAGGTGGGAGCCGTATGCGGGAAAGCCGCACGTACGGATCTGTGCGGGGGGCGCTCAGCAATGAGCGTCCCTACCGCGACCGCTGCGCTCGCAATGACGGAGGAGAGGTCAGCGGTCATTCAAGCAAGCCGAGAACGAATTAAGCTTGCCTTGCTTTGCGTCCTTTTGCACTCTGACGGGAAGGAGGCCATCGCATGAAGATCATGACGCTCGCGTGTACTCTCGGAACGGCCCTGGTGCTGTGCAGCCTTGGGATATCCGGCGCTGAAGCCCGGGCGCGGAAGGCCCAAGTCGTTCGTGAAGTGGTTCCTGAACCACGGCTGAGGGTGGACGTCCCAGTGATAAGGCCAACGCCGTGGGATTATAATATTGTTCCACGATATCGTTATCGCCCTGAAGACGACCGGGTCGATCCCTACGGCCCGCCGCTGGTGTCGTCGTATGTCCGCTATGAAGGGTGGCGGTGGCCGTATTGGTGGTGAATGGCGTTCACGTTTGTGAGCGTGTGGTGATCGGCCATCGCCGGACGCGAAATTGACTGGTGCCTGTAGCCCGGATGGAGCGAAGCGCAATCCGGGATGTTGCCACGAGGCACACTGGTCCCGGATTTCGCTCCGCTCCATCCGGGCTACGCTCCCTAATTCTCGTCATCTGCCGCAAGGCGAGAAACTGCCGCTTCATTGCGCTGACCTTGGCGATGTAGCTTGCAACGAGGTGATCGCCGCAGCGCTCGCCGGCCGTCATTTGAAAGTGGCGGCGTGCGTAGGCTGTGGCGGGACCTGCGCCGCACAGATGAATGAAGGCGGCCAGATCCTGCTTTTGCTGCGCGCTTCCCTTCACCTCGCCCGCGCGGGCGAGCACATCGGCCACATTGCGGTCCAGATACACCGACGCCAGCTCGATGGCGTGGCTCGGGACCGCGCGGAGGTAAAGGCTGGTGAACCCGCAGCCGGTCTCCGTGACTGCGTTGCCGCGGATACAGAACCGCGCAGCCTCGGTGCGGGCCGGATCGGTCATCTGGAAGAGGCCGATGGCGCTGGAGGCGGGCCGGTAGATCGCGAGGGGATTGAGGCTTAATCGCCAGCGCCAATAGGTGCGCGCCACCGGATTGCCTGAACTCTCGACCTGCGCCAGCGCGGCCAGCAATTCGGGCGTGATCGCGTCGGTGGAAAACTTGCGGAACAGCGGCCCGTACTGCCGCCAAGTCTCTGATGGATCCTTGGCGAGCGCGTTGCCGACGAGGATAAACAGCTCGGTCGGCTTGCGGATCAATTGATAGCCGATGTTCAGAAGCGCGAGGGCCGCAAGCAGCATCACCACGGTGCCCGTGATCCGAATCATCCGCGGCGTTCGCGCGAATGTCTTGCGCGCCCACCGCGCGCCCCGGACGCTGCGAAGGCGAGGGAGGAGGCGCTTGCTTTTTCTTGGCATGGGTCTTGGGGGAATGAGTAGGATTGATCCCATGCGAAATCCATCACCTCGCGATGCTAGCTAGCCGGTATGGCGTGAGATTGCCAAGCGGCTGACGCTAATTGCCGGCTTCCGATGCCGCAGCGGCAGCGTAAAGCCGCCCTGGCGCAATGCAACGGGCGCTTGCATCCTGCTTCGCCCGATCCGTCCGGCCGGCCCATTATGAACGTTCGTTCAGGGGAACGGGACTGGGCTCATTTCGTTGCATTGAGGGGCTTACCGGGAGGAGGACGACATGAAATCGAAGATCATCGCGCTCTCTACTGCCATTCTCATGGCAACAGCACCAGCCGTGTTTGCTCAGGGCGTATCGAGCAAGACGCCGGGCCAAGAGATGCAGCAAATGGGTTCTAAGACGGGCCAGCCGGGCGCTTCCGGCTACGCTCCTGGACACAAGAAGCACCATGCGATGCACCACGCGAAGGCCTCGAAGAAGACCAGCGCCGGCGCGTCCACTTCCGCGCCCGGTCAAACCACCGGCTCGAGCACAAAGTCTCAAACCACGGGCACGAGCACAAAGTCGGGCACGAGCACAACGCCAAAGTACTGACGGGCACAACAGTAACCCGCCATTCGCGAGACCCGAATGGCGGGTTACGCCCGCGGCTAATTCTGGCTCTGCCGGATTGATTGGTATCGCTTCAACCTTCGCGCGTTGAGCGACGGCGGGCTACGCTTCCTGCAAAGGAGGATCCGATGAAATCGCTTTTGCTGCTCACGGCGAGCGGTCCGTTGCTCATTCTCACATCCCACGAGTCCCTGCACGACCAGAAGCTCCTTGAGGTGCTCACGCACAAGGGGATCCGCAAGTTCGTCGCGTTCGAGGTTCCCTTGTCGCTCGCCAAGGCGCGCTACGGCGGGCACTTTCAAGCGGTCGAAAGCAATCTGCAGGAGACCGATGATTTGAGAATCCTCGACTTCGACGGCCAGCGCATCTTTCAGCTCTTTCGTTTCGATGAGCTAGGTGCACCAATCCTGAAAGAACCGTCGTGATCCGAGTCTTGCGGCATGATCCGTTTCGCGAAACCTATCATGCCGTTACAGCGGCGAAAGTGATCCAAATCGACAGGCCAGTTAAGTGGACTGAAGATCACCGTAATCCGCAGTAATCCGGAATACGCAGTTGTCGTTAGTGACGTGTTGCGCGGATTTCGAGCGTCGTCTGAGTGAGCCTGGCCACGAACCCCTCAAAATGCATGACCCTTTGTCTGGTCAATTGTCCATGCAACTCGGCGATCTTCTGGGATTCGGCAATCAACGTTTCGCACACCTGTTTCGCGTACTCCATCTGAAGCTCAAAGGCCTCGACGGGTGAACGCGCCGTCGCGAGCTTTCCCAAGAAGGTCCAGGCGTGCTCAAGCGACGTCCTCGTGTAGTCGCTATAGGCAACGGCAATCGCCTGCGTGCTGACCTGGGAGGGTTCCACCGGTGCGACGGGCGCGCTTGCAGCGATCTCCATCCCGGAAGCCTCGCCCGGCAAGGCTGCAGCCGAGGGTATCTGCGCACTGATCTCTCGGCTGGTCTCTTGCCTTATCTCTTGCTCGGTCTCTTGGCTGATCTCCGCCGAGGCATCCGGCGATTGATGGGCTGCACTTGCGGTTTGCTCACCGGCCCCGGTCCGTTGCCCGCCCTTCTTCTTCCCGCCGCGCCGGCCGGATTTTCCCGTTGGCTTATTTTCGACCGCACTCAACATTGCAAATGGCTCCTGAATATCGCTGAAGCCGCAAGCCTCCGTCGTGTTTGCGCTGAAATCGCGATTGTGGGTTGTCGCTTGCGTGGCGGCCATGTGGTGAGATTTTGCCGGGCATCGGCAAGGCCATCCATGCGCGCCCCATTCGCGTCATCGATCTCGTCGTTGGCGAGATCGATAGGGAGCGCTCGGTCGTTCTGTATACAGTCCGCGCGAGCGCGGCAGTCAATTGAGCGGACTATCACCATAATTATCTGCAAGTTGAATGCACTGACTGTAATTCCTGGTAATTCCTGACGGTGCATTCAATCCAAATTGGTCAGCCAATTAAGTGCACCGTCATCTTAATCCAAACCGTTATTTCTGACGAAATGGGCCCAGGTCAGGGCCCACTTTTGCGCACACTTTTGTTATATTTAGTGATTGAACTTGTGTAGCATGATTTAGTTAATTTAAATGCCCCAACATGATTTAAATTAAATGCCAAAACCATCGGGGTCGCCGAGCCGGTTCCACTTTTCTTGGCAACGAAATCGCTGTGGTGAACGCGCAGCTCTATCGCCCGTTACGCCGGCATAAAGGGAGGGTCTAACATGAGCGGCCTCCATCATACCCAGACTTTCCCGGCGGCCCCGCGATGGGCGGATCTCTTCAAATCAGGCAATGTGCCGGGGGCGGGCAATTCATGCTGTGCGGCGGATGCTGCTGCCGTTGTTCTTCGCCACCGGTTAGAAGCGTTAGCTTCTCAGCTCGCCGAACTGGAAGCCCTTCGCGAACGACTGCATCAGGCTGAGCAGAGGATCGGGCCGAGATACGCCCAACGAAACGCGACGATACCGGCCTCTGAAGATGCGCGCGCGTCGGCACCTGCACGATTAATCGCGGATTGAGACGCGCGGATACGCAAGCGAACTTCGCGCTGCCCGAAGCAATTGGAGGCAGATGTGCTCAGATCGGTGATCAAGTTTACTGTCGTAGCAACGTTGCTGATGACCCTGATTACTCCTCCCGTAATCACCCAGGCCTTTGGCCACGGCAGCGGTGGGGGCGGAGGTGGCGGGGGC
>NZ_JADPKQ010000086.1:0-545 GCF_023074015.1 Bradyrhizobium sp. 142 | reverse complement strand
CGTGTCACCTCGATCTTTTGCGTGCGACACCAGGGCACGACGACATCGTTCATAAACGCGCTGTCATTGTCGAAGTCGGCGCCGCGAATGAGCCAGGGAAACAGGGTCTGTGCGCGCTCCATGGCCTGCACGATGAGGCTGCTCTCGCGCGTCACCAGCGGCATGCACTCGGTCCAACCAGTCGCGACGTCGACCATCGTCAACGTCTGAATGAACGAGCCAGCCACGGAGGTGCCGCCATGGGCCACCATGTCGACCTCGCAGAACCCCGGCGGCGGATCGTGCCAGTCGTTGAACGTCCGGATCGGCACTTCACGCCGTACCGCCGAGTAAAAGCCGACCCGCCGGCGCTTACCGCCGGCCGCGGCAATTTTGGACTCGACCAGCAGGCGATCAATCGTGGCTGCGCTGACGCCGAGCAGCAGCACTCGATCGGCCTGGTCGAGCTTGAGCCGGCCATGCCGCTCCAGCGAAGGCAGCAACGTCGGAATCATTACCCGGAGCCGCTTGCCGCAGATCCGATCCGAGGCCTCCCACAGCGCCAC
>NZ_JADPKQ010000320.1:0-24660 GCF_023074015.1 Bradyrhizobium sp. 142 | reverse complement strand
GCAGTTGACGCGTCGGTGGGCCGCGCTCACGAACACAAGAAACGGCAGTGCGAATACGCTCGCGGAAGGCCAACGCGCTCTGTCGGACCAATCTCCACATTATCGCTTCAAGCAGGCCGCCATATACGGACGTAGTCAGCCAGCGCTTCCGCTCCATTGATTGTTGAGGCCGCCACTTGGGTTCGCCCCCGGATCATATAAGGTCACTTGCGAACCCCTAGTGAGTCGAGGGTGCCGTGGGTATTTTCTTACTCTTGCTCGCGGCGTGCGTTGTTGGTGTTCTTCTCCTCCTTGCATTCCGCCTATAGGGCCGATAGCGGACGCAACAGTTGCGTTGAAACCTCACCCCAGCGCCGAATTAAGTTTTTGGCTGGTTGTTTTTGACTGTGCGCGGTTGAGCGCGTTCAACTCCATGGCTGGAGACGAACGTGATCACTTGGCTGCTAGTCATCGTCGTCGCGGTCAGCGTCGTAATCCTGATTGCCCACACGATTGACGCGATACGTTCTTGAAGCTCAGCGCAGAGCGCGAGCTACTGCTTGTGTGTGGTTGTCCTTTGGTCTGGAGTTGAGGAGGGGCAAGGCCGGCAGGTCGATCGGCTCGTCTAGAGGTCGATCAACCCGGTCCGCCTTCGTTCGGCTGACGAGGAGACCAATAGGGCCGACACCTACCAGCAGGGCTCCTGCGATCATCACTGTGCTAATTCCAACAATGCCATTGTTGAGTCCCGGCACGAGCAAAAGTCAAAACGCACCCGCGTCAAAGCACCGCAGCTGCCTTCTAAACCATTCAACCATTTAGATTGATCTAGCAAATGAGTTAATATATTTCATTTTTATATTTAAATTTCTATTAAAAATGCGCTGGGTGCACTTTATGCCCTCCACAGAGTCTACGCACTTCAGCAGAGACCCTTCCGAACAGCGCTCCCATGGTCGCGGGCGTCCGCCTCCTGCGTGCCCCTCTTCAACTCCTACTGAGAGAGGTCTGAGTGGGCCGGGTGCCATCAACATCATGCCCGAGGTCGCGAACGACAACGCGGGCGCCTGGCCTCTGCTACCGTTTCCTGATGACTGGTACGCCACCTGTTGATCTGTGATGCGGCTCGCCCTGCGGTGCTCAGCAAGTAGCAGGCGGGCGCATTTGATGGCTTTCAATTGCCCACAGCATCCGCCGGTTCACGCTGGCGAGCCTATCCTTTCATATTAAAGGGCAGCGCCCTCGATGGACGAAGCATTCATCTGCAGGACTCGGCGTGTATACGTTGGTTTATCGTCACAGTACTTTCCAATTCTCACCAACTTTGCCGGTCAGCAAACGAGGGCAAATATGAAACAAGTAGCATCACGGGGGACATATTGTGGCTATCAAGAACATCGTCATTCCTTTGGAAGATGAGTATCTACAAAAGGCAGCAAGGGAACGCGGAATCTCTCGCTCCAAGCTTGCACGATTTCTTATGGAGAAGGTTGTGAACGACGAACTCGTTCCTGCGATTCTCGGTGAGGGCGACTTGTCGAACGTTGAACCTATCGCGCAAAGGTATCGACGCTTTCGGAATCGCGCGTAGGCGGATCTTGATCTCGAAGCGGGAGTCATTGCTCCGGCGACGGGACTGCTAGCGGTCACCTGACGGATGAGAGACGGCCCCCGCTTGGCAACTCAATGCAAGGGGGACGCCGGGGCCGCTCCGCCAGCTCGGGCGGCGAGCCGGCAAGTATCAAGCAGCGTCCCCTGCGCGGGTTCCTAAAGCGTGCGGATTGCAACCCCAGATTCCTTAGTTGTCGTCCTCCAAGCATGAGACACTGATCGTCCATATTTGCGTTTCGGAGGAGAAGCCCGATGCGCCTTGCATTGCCTTATCTTGGAATTTGTCTCTGCGCGTCCGTCGCGGTGTGGTTGTCCTTCACGCTGATCTATTGACGTAGCAGATCCTCGCCGGGCGTCAGCAGCCGCACAAAGGTCCCGCTTTCGTGCCACCCGAAAACGCGACCGGCAGCGGTTGATGACACGTCGCCGACGGCTGAAACGATGAAAGCAGGGCTCGCTGGTTCACGCTGGCGGCTTCGCCTGCTACAGCTCACTGCATTGAACGGCGAAGTTTCGCAGATCGAGGCGAACACTTTCTTTGCCTGAGCATCCTCAAAGCAAAATTGAGTCCCTTTTCCCCCGCGCTCGATCCACCAGTCTACCTTGTGCCCTCGTGAAATGCAGGAAGCTTCGCCGCGGAGTTGATCCAGTTGCCTTCCGTAGGGGCTAGATTTTGCGATCCGGCTGAGTAGTCAGCATCTGCTTCACGCGTTCGGCTTGCTCCATCGTAAGGTTGGCCGCCAAATCGGTCCCGATCAGAGCTGGGCCCCTGCGTTCTCGATCATAGACCACCCAACCCTTGCTTCCTTCCCGTATGAAAAATCTGGATTGTGAAGGCGCGATCTCATTCAATGATGGTTCTCCCCCGAATTGCCCCTGGCGGCGCATGCCCGCCGGGCGGTTGTGCCGCTAGTCCCTAAAGATACGCCGCCGAGCTCGAAATACGCCGTCTCGGCGGCGCCCTGTTTCAATCTGGGCCTGTGAAATCCCCAGCAGCTAAGCATCAGCAAAGCCCGTGCCGCGGGCTTCGGTTCCGCGCCTCCTCATTTGATCACCCGGTAGACCTTCGCATGCTTCCGTCGAGGCGAGGGAGGGGATCAGGCTTTCCGGCGTTAACCGCTCGCATGATGCCGGTGCGGGCAAACATCGTCGGGCCGCAACTTTCTGCCACCAGGATCAGTGCCTCCATCGCGGCTTGCCATTCCGGCGCGCTGAAGCATCTCATCGTCCTTGCGCGGCACCGCCAGGCCGCATTAGACTGTCGCTATTAATTCAAACCGGAGATTGCGGACGTGGCGACAGGTACTGTTAAGTGGTTCAACGCAACTAAGGGTTACGGATTCATTCAACCGGACAATGGCGGCAAGGACGTCTTTGTGCACATCTCGGCGGTTGAACGAGCCGGGCTCAGCGGCCTCAACGAAGGTTGCAAAGGTCAGCTACGAAGAAACCGAAAACCGGGGCAAGACCTCTGCCGAAAATCTAAGAGTGGGTTAGACCGGCCGACCAGCGTCAGCCGTTGCGGGCGTTCGCTATCGCTCTTCTGCACCATACCGACCGGCCGGGTTCGTGGCCGAGATCTTGGTGGTTCGAAGAGCGATCAAGTGGCTCGTTTGAACGGGCGGCCCTGGAATTCCGAACAGTGCCGACAGCGCATGTAGCGCTCCAGCTCGTGCACCGGGGTCGTTTTCGGGCGCCTCACGATGTCGAGCGCGACAGTCTGATGGGTGTCGCACCCCAAGCACTTCACTTCGAGATAGCGATACCCGGCGTTCAGAGCATCCCCAAGCGCTGGAGAGGGCTGCGCGGGCCCCTGGAAGGCCCAGCATGCGAGCATTCCATGCCTGGCAGGCCAAACCATCCGCATCCTTACGCGCGTCTCTAGCCCGCTCCGCGAGGATGCGGACCGTGGCTCCAAACAGGTACTCGCGCGACTTCGTGCCCATCCACTATCAATGCCGAGGACCGCAGTAGGTAGCGCCTCGCAGCAAAGAGCTATCGCCCAAAGTTGGTGACGGCGGGAATCGGGAAGGCGGCATATCGTGGGGGTGCTTGACGCCTCCACTTCTCCACCGAAGGAGCGATATGCCGTGTCCAACGATAACGTCATCCAGCTGATTCAGCCAGGAATCTTCGACGACCAACTCACAGAAGTCTTGCGCAGCGGGGCACCCCATCGAAAGCACCTTCGCCACCGTGCGCCACCGCACCATCCGGTCGAAGGGTTGTCTGTCGAACGGGACCGCGCTCGCCATGGTCTTCAAACTCGTCGAGGGCGCGCAGAAAAGCTGGCGCCGTCTCGATGGCCACAACCAGTTGCCAAAACTCGTTCTTGGTGTGACATTCAACGACGGGATCGAGGTCATCGCCAAGCCGACCGACCGTCAGCCCATAACCGCCGCCGCCTGACCGGCCCGGCCGTCACCAAAATTTGGCGATAGCTCGGGCGAGCTTGAGATCGAATTGCAGCCCGCGGGCGTTCAGCGCGAGCAAGGTACCTACACCCTCATTGCGCCGTGGACCGTCCTGAACATCGGATTGAGCGAAGGATGTGAGGCGGTCTTCGAAGAACGAGGTGAAACGCCACTGTCGCCTTCGGGACCGACCGAACTAATCGATGCCGGCGCGTTCCTGAAGCACGTCGTGCTGCCCGGCAGCCTTCAGGACAAGACAGGGCCGAGTGTAGCGACCGAATTCCGGAGTGCTGTTGCCGGACAGCACGGGCAATAGCGGTGCTGGCCTAAGTTGGGCCGGGATCGTGTCCCAGCGCTGGGATTGGGGTACGGTTCACTTCAATCTGGAAACGCTTCTGACGCGGGAGCATCGCGCCGATGTATTCGTCGGAAGCATCATCGAAGGTCCATCGAAGTGGAAGGTGCGGCCGGTCGCAGAGGTGTTTTACGAGAAGGACTTTGGCCTGGAGGAGACAATTTCGGGATTGGTGGGACTGATCTGGCAGGTTAGCGATAAGCTGTCTTTCGATGTGGCGTATCGCCACGCGTTGACCAACGGCCACCCGCTTAGCGAAATTCGCGCCGGGTTGACTTTCGCCGTTCCGCTTCGATTAAGGTGCGCACAACCGATGATCCGAACGGTTTGGGTCCAATTGAGCCATCCCGCGGACGGGAATTCTACCGCCGCTCACCGATACCGGTCTACGAGCGGTCGGCCGGCCGGAAATGGTAGTCACTGAATAGAGAATGCCAAGGATCGTCCAAAACGGGAGATCGACCAGCCAGCGCGACGGGCAAGACCTATCTGGTGTCCAATCTGTTTTACAACTTGCGTGAGAAGGATCACCGATTTTCTCCAGTCGGTCCGACTACTAACAGAACGGCGCTGTGGAGGATTATAGCGGTAAGCGGCGCGCCTGGACTTAGACCGAGTAGGTTCGCGCCGCCGTACACAACTCGCATTGCATTTAGCCATGAGCGCGTCCGGACGAAGCTCACATGGATAAGGTGGGCGACAACACAGCTTAAGACGCGAGCTCGGGCCGATAACGGCTACACTCTTCACAGCCGGTATGATGGTTGGCATCGGTATCTTTGCCGCTACCGGCGCCGCCACCGCGGCTGCAGGAAGCGGCATCCTGATAGCCATCCTCCTCGGAGGCAGCGTAGCCCTCGCGACCGGTATCAGCGCCGCCCAATTGGGTGTGAACAATCCGACTGAAGGAGGCGCTTTCACCTGGGCGCGCGATGTCCACAGCCCTACGCTCGGGTTCATCGCAGGCTGCGGATATCTCGGGAAGAACCTCATCTCGATGAGCGTGATAGCACTTGCCTTCGCCACTTACCTGGCGCAGGTCATTCCGGATATCCGTGTCCACGTCGCCGCGGCAGCTGGGATTGTGGCCATCACGATTCTGAACCTATTTGGAATCCAGCTGACGTCGCGAGTGCTCATCAGCCTTCTGCTGTTGGTCATCGTGTTGCTCTCGATTTACGGAGCGTTCTCGCTACACGCGATCGACCGGAGCCATTTTGTGCCAGTCTTAGGTGCTAATGGACTTACGGGCGTCGCCAGTGGGGCGGCTATCTTTTTTTGGACTTGGGATGGCTTTATGCGGATGGCCATCATGGCCGGAGAGGTCAAGGAACCGCCTCGTACCATTCCGGTCGCTATCATCGGCGGCGTAGCAATCGCAGCGATCATGTTTATCGGCCGCAATTACTCTCGGTGTGCTCGGGGCAGATGAGCTCGGGTCGCAGGATACCCCTCTGCTCGCTGCCGCGCTGAAAGCAATCGGCCCGTGGGGAAAATGGGTCGTCTTGGCAGGCGCGATCGTCGCCGCGCTTGCGGAGATCTTGGGCGATCTGCTGAGTGCTTCGCGCGTCGTTCTGCCGATGGTTGAGGCTCATGAGCTTCCCAGCTGGTTGGGAAAACTTCACCAGCGATCACGAACGCCTCGTCGTGCCATCATCGGCCTTGGCCTGCTCAGCGCAAGCGCAGCCCTCATTTTTGATCTTCGGTCACTCATCGAAGTTGGTGGCTCCTTTATGCTCGTGTGGTATTTTATTACGCATTATGCCGCGCTTCATCTGCCGGTTCGGAAGCGCCTCTATTCGCCGATCATATCCTGGTACGGAATCGTGGGTTGCATCGGATTGACCATTGCGATGCCTCACGTCGCTGTCCTCGCTGCGGCCGGAACGCTGATCATATTGACGCTGGCGCGCCTGGTCCTTGGTATGCACCCGCAATGGCGGTCTGCTTGACGCGGCCGGCAGGCAAAATTCTTGCGGCGTCATGTGCTCGCATCTTGTGTCTGAGCCTTCTACAGCCTACGCCATTTGGCGCAGCGCTCGTGCCGCCGTCGTGTATCTGAGCAGCGGACCCTCCTCCGGATCCTCACCTTGGAAATGAACGGCTGCGCCAGCAGGGATTCTGCGTGGCTTTCCATATTCCTTGACGGATGCTGTCTCGACCGCTTGTAGGCTGGGATCATCGGCGAATGCAGTCAGAGCGGTGAGTTCAGCGGTGCTCGCGCCGCCTGAGCGCCATGATGCCTCAAACACGCCTGAGCGCCATGTCCCGCGCCCGTCAATGCCTTGCCCGACATCATAGTTACGGCGCGAGGCCAGGAAGCCGGGATATTTGGCAGCGTTGTGGTCATATACTCGAGCTTGATTTACGGCGAGCCTCGCCTCGGTTTCCATGGGGAGATTTTCGAGTGCTGACCAGCCACCGCGAACGCAAATTAGGTGCGAGCCGCCATAGACCAGGAGCCCCTGATTGTTGGTAACCGATCGCTCGGTGCCATGATAGGCGATCGACCGATTGCCGATCAACGTGCAGCCGACGCTTCGCGTTATTACGCGATGTAAATTGGTCTCGAGCACGAGACCATGAGAGGCGAGCCTCTCGGCCGGGACGTTCTCTAGGTACGCGCTTAGCTCAGCAATGCTCCTGACAACGGTTTGCCCGTGACCGCCGTCGCCCAGTGGCTCCTTCACGCGAACCGGCCCCAGCGTCAGCAGTCGTTTGGCGGCCAATGTTGCATCGTCAGCGCTGAAGGCGGTGTAGCCCGGCATAACGGCATTTTGGACGCTGTATGCGAACGCAGATGACCAGCCGCGCGGCCGTGCCGCATGCTTGCTTGCCAGGCAATGCGTGATGGCTTTGGTCTTGATGAAGGGATATGGCACCACGGCGCCATAAAACTGATGCGAGGAGACAATTCCGAGATTCCGTGCCTCGTCGCGCATGAGCGTGTCGCTCGGAACGAAAAAGAGGCTGGCGGCCACATGTATCTCCGGATCGTATTCACCCGCGAATCGGTAGCCATCGAGGCGAGCGATGCTCTTGGCCACCTCCGAGAGCGTGATTTTCTCGTGGGTGTACATCGGAGCGCTTAGCCGAGGGAAATGGATGGCCACCGCGGTGCACGCCGCTGATGGTCGTGTCCGGTCCGATTTCCGGTGAAACAGGGGAGAGTACTTGGGGCGATCCATGCGCAACCATCTCGACAATCGAGCATTGGTCAGTGCTTGGACGGAACCCGTCTGACGGGGAGACTGCAGACCCCCGTTCCACTACGTAGTAAGTGAGATCGCCGCCGCAAGTCGCGCTAAAGGGTCAAAGACGCCATGCTGACCGTCAACCCGCTGAGGCGCCTACACATCTCTCTTTCATTGAGTTGACCGATGGAGAATGTATTGCGCTGCAAGGCCCGTCCGGCGTCGGCAAGAGTTTGCTGCTGCGCGCCATTGCTGATGATCCGAATGAGAGCTCCGTCAAGCTGGACGGCATATCCAGGGACTCCATGCCGGCTCCCGTTTGGCGGAAGCAAGTAACTTACGTCGCTGCTGAACCGGGGTGGTGGGCGGATACAGTGCAGGAGCACTTTACTGCGTGGAGTCCGGCGGTAGCGCTGGCAGAACAGCTGGGGCTGCCGTCGAACTGCGGAAGTTGGCCCGTCCGCAGACTTTCCACCGGCGAGATGCAACGGCTTGGACTTGTGCGCGCCCTGCTGCTGCGTTCGCGCGTGCTTTTGCTGGATGAGCCGACGTCGGCGCTCGATGCGGCGTCGACTGCCTCAGTCGAAGCCATCGTTGCTGAGCGTGTGTCGACCGGCACAAGTGTCGTGTGGAGCACTCACAATACCGCCCAGGCGCGCCGCGTCGGGTCTCGTTTGTTCATGATGGCGAGCGGCGGTCATATCGAGGAGCGCTCGCCTTGACTTATATTCCGCTGGGTTACAATGACCTGATCCTGCCTGCGCTCCTTGTGGTCATGAACGGCGCACTCTCGCTTGCGCTGCAGCTCAAGCTTGAGCGGCAACTTGCGCTGGCGAGCGTGCGAATGGTGGTTCAGCTTGTGCTCGTTGGATATGTGCTCACCTTTCTATTGCCGTGTCCCGTTCTGGACTGCGCTCGCGGCCTTCATCATGGTTCTGTTCGCATCGCGCGAGATCGTCGTTCGTCAGGCGACGTCTGCAGGGTCTTTGGACCTACGGCTTGGGCGCAGGCTGCACCTTATTGGCCGCCGGCACCGTCACGATGTTTTCACTTCTCACCTAGCTTCGTCCTGACTCCTGGTATCATCCACGCTATGCTCTGCCGTTGTTGGGAATGATCCTGGGCAATACCATGACCGGCATAAGCCTGGGCTTGGATGTGCTCACCAATGGTGTAGTGCGCGAACGAGCCGCCGTAGAAGCCTGTCGCGCGCTCGGAGGTACGCGGTATCAGGCGCTTCTGCCGGTGATCCGGGATGCGCTACGAAGCGGCTTTATGCCGACCATCAACGGCATGGCGGCAATTGGCCTGGTGTCCCTGCCGGGAATGATGACCGGCCAGATCCTTGCGGGCGTCGAACCGGTGGACGCGGTCAAATATCAGCTGCTGGTCATGTTTCTCATTGCGGGCGGAACGGGCCTGGGAAAACTTGCGGCAGTCATCGGTGGTGGACGTCTGCTCACCGACCATCGGCATCGATTGCGCCTGGACCGGATCGCCGGCGAAAGCTTTCCATGAGTCATCGTAGATCGAGGAGATCACGTAACACGTTCGGGATGGATTGTTCAGTTTCGAAAAGATCGATGATGTCGTCGGCGGGGACTCGGCCGGTCTCCAGCCGAGTATGAAAGTGATCCAGCGCTTGGCAATCGAAGCCCCAGTGGCCCAGCGCGCTCGGTGCCTTCGATAGGACTTCATGAGCGCGCTTGCAGGCACTCTCGGCATAAAGGCCAAACCGTGCAACCTGTCCCAAGTCGTAGATTCGCGTTTGCTCCGTCGCCCGTCCCAGCAAGCTCTCGTCAAGGATCAATGCAAGCCACAGCAGAAAATACCCATGGTAGTCGACGCGATATGGAGTCATTTCGAATGGCTTGAATTCGAGACGCAGGTGTTCCTTTGGATGAATGGAAACAGCTGGTGCAATGGTGCTGCGGTGATAGGTGCGCACAGACTTTCCAACGTGACCCCGAATGCGCCAAAGATCACCACGATATAAAGGTGAGGCAACCGTGAGGGCGGTGAGGGCAGGGGCGTAATAATTCACTTTGCCGTGGAGTTCGTGAAGATCGAGTCGTTCCGCTACCTCCGATGGCACGCTGATATTAATATCCGGACCGTACGTGGTCATGGCCTCCATGGCCCACTGCCAGTGATCGTATCGCCGCTTGTTCTGCGGCCCTTCAAAATGGTCCTCAATCGGGTGAAAGGAGAGTGTTGCGGCGCGGTATCCGCGCTCGGAGAGAGATCGTTGCATTCGCCCGTGAAGCGCGACGAATGCGTTGACGCACTCTTCGATTGAGCTGCACACAGGAGTACGAATCTCGACCCCCTTCGGCAACAATGCCATCGGCTTCAAATCCGGGCCGGGAAGTTGATAGCCCTCGACAACGAAGGGCATTCTTTTGCGGTGAAGGGGGATGAGATCAAGCCCCTCCTGGTCGAAATCGCCGACGTCAATTGCCTCTAGAATTGCGTTGAGTTCCTCGAACCGAAGCCCCGGATGCCATAAGGGACGGCATGACGCTGCGTCGACCAGAAGAAACTCCGTTTCCAAGCCAAAATGAAAATCTGAGCGCTGGGGGTTCATTTGATCTTGGCTCTGAAGACACCACACGTCCGTCGATGCCGGAGCCACTCCTGCGGACGCTGTACGATAACGGTCGTTACAGGCCGGCCTTCCGCACGCTGTGATCAACTCGTTGTGAAGATCCTAGAGGAGGTGAGGTTCTCTTGTAAGGCCCGCCCCCTGAGCGCGGGGAATTTTCGGCGTTGCTTTCGAGCAATCAGGCCCACTGGAATTACATGGCCTGACCGCGCCGTGCCGGGGACTGCGCGTTCGGAACAACACATTGGAAATTCTAGCACAAGTGGACAGTCAAAGCGGTGAATTGAACATGCTGTTGAGAAACGGCACCAAAATCCAGCGGTTGGTCGCCTTCATTTCGACGGTTCTCAAAATTGCTCACTCGATCCCGTGGTCGGTGTGGAAGCGAAGAGTGCCTTGTCATGATCAAAAGCGGCGTTCGCTTCTTGTGACGGCTCTCGCTGCTGGCGCGTGCATGGCGACAAGATCTGTCGCCGCCGAAGACCAGCCCGGCAGCGATGAGCGACCGCAGAAAGGCGATACGCTTGTGCTTTCAAACGGAGAGCACGAGGGCGAAATCATCAAGCCCGGTGACCTCAAGCTTGGCGGGCCCCCGCTACGGGCTTGGCCAAAGGATTCGAAGACGTTGGTGATCCGAAATGGATCGCGGCTCAACGAGATCCTGGTTCCAAAACTCGATGCGAGCGACCTTGACGATGCAACGCGAGCTCGTGCGGCTAAGGGCATCGTTGCCTATTCGGCGATTTGCGCCCACGCCGCATGCCCAGTCTCAGAGTGGGTAAAGGCGGAGCAGGGCGGCGAGTATGTCCTCAAGTGCCCTTGCCACAATTCCGAGTATGACCCTCGTCAGGGTGCGCAGGTTGTATTTGGGCCGGCGCCCCGGCGCTTTGGCAGCGCTTCCGATGGCGATTGCCGACGGTATGTTTGTGGTAGCCGGATCATTTGCAGGGAAAGTTGGCGGCCAATCGGGAGGTTGACCCTGGCGTCCAAACTTACTGCTTCACCAGCGCGAGGAAGAACTGTGTCCCGGAAAGCGTGAGCAGGCCTCTACACATTGTGAGAGGCCATCATTGGCTTGCCATGCCGGAACTTGAGAAGAAGCGGAGAGCGTTTACCGAGACTTAGAAATGGCCGATGGGTTTGTTGTCCGGCCCGAGCAACGTGGAAGGAGCCTCCTTGAAAACCAGGCCATCTGGCTGAAACTTGATTGTTTTCCCACCCACGACAAAGTCCGCAAAATTGTGGGCAGTCGGCCGAATGAACACCATTCGCCAGGAAGTCAGCAGTTTCGAAACAGATATCGGGCTTTCCACCTGATCCGGCCACAAGAAATGCCTGAAAATTCTGCGCTGGTTATCTTCGCCTTCTTTCACGGCGAGAAGTTCGTGTAGCGTCGAAACAGCTTCGGAAAGATCGCAGGCCCCTTATCGGTGGCCAACACACTAGTGTTGCCGACCGGCGGTTCACGCAGATTGAAATCGAAGGGGCCAGCGGTTTTGGACAAGAACTTCCAAACCAGCGTCTTGTTCGATCGCGTGGTCTTTGCGAGCGCAAGGAGCGCATTGATCTCATCATTGGTCATGCTGGAGTAGAACGTGGGATAAGCCCAACCTTGTTCAACCAACCAGTGATTTAGGTTTAGAAGCTTACCGTTGACCGTGACCTCAATATCGCCAACCAGCCGACCATACGTGTCGAATACCTCGTTCGGGGTGTCAATCTGCGTGGTGACACGACAATCGAGCGTGGTCTTTCCAGTTGAACCGAGGAGGTCGTGGGACAATGTATTGGCCGGAACCGATGGATGTACCACCATGACCAGCGCGCCGCGGATCAAGCTCGCGACCGGCGCGATATCCCTCATAAAATTAAAATCGAGATTCTCGTAAAGCGTCGCATTGATCGCGTTCGGCGTGCCGACCAGCAGCAACGTGTGGCCGTCCGGAGCTGCGCGCACGACCGATTCCGTGGCGATATTGCTGCCGGCGCCCGGTCGGTTCTCGATCACGAATGGCTGGCCGAGCCGCTCCGACAACCATTGCCCGATCAGGCGCGCGAGGATGTCGTTCGGCCCGCCTGCGGCAAAGCCCACGATGATGCGCACCGGGCGCGACGGATAGGTTTGCGCCGACGCGAAGCCCGATAAGACGGCGCTGGAACGCATAGAATCGGTAGCGACGTCACCGACCTCATCCTTGCGATCGGCACTGTGGATTTCGGCGTCGTGGCGCTCGCAGCCGACCCGCTCGACGTCACGACGGGATTGCCGGTGAACACGGAGCTCGCGCTGTCGCCAACGAAAGCGTCGCTGACGCCGCTCTGATATCCGGACACGCTGTAGCTCGACGCGATCGCGGAAGTCGCATCCGCGCCATATGTTTTGGTGGCATTTGTCGACGTGAAAGTCAGCGAATGCCATCGTGGTCGGGAGCAGGATGATGACGCGAATATCAGCAAAGTCCCGCAAAGCGCGAGGAGGAGCCTCCGACGGCGGCGAGGCCGTCTACTTCGATAGAGGCTGAGACTTCGGTGTCGCGAAGAGAATACGCATCCCACTAAGCACACGCCCGCCGACGATTTCATAGATGACTGCGGATTGCCACCACGCACGTTCGTCACGGGATTCGGCGGTCATTGCCTGAATTCACCCCGCTCCAGTTTGCCTCTCGGGCCGGCTCAGGATCGCTCCGCCGTGGCGTGCGCTGCGATCTGCTTCGCACCGCTTCTGGCGTTCGCCAGCCCCTTGGGAAAGCCGCTGCGGTTTGGATAAAGCTTGCGCCTTGCCTCGCGCGGCGGCCGCCGCGGTTTGGTGTCCTGCGCGGCGCGATAGTCGAGCATGGCGATGCCTCCGACCATCAGGAGCGCCAGCGCGATATTGCCTTTCTTCGGATTGTCCGATGTCAGTCCGGAGAGCAGCGCGGCGGAATCGAGGCCGTCGCCGCCGACACGAGCCCAGAGGCCGGCGTTCTTGTCGACCGAAAGCGACATGATCCCGGCAAGGATCTCCCGCACGCCGAACGCACGGACCAGCGTCTCGCGGCCTTCCATGCCCAGCATTTCGGTGACGCGCCTTGGGGCAAGGAATTCCACGGCGCCGAGACCGATGCTGAACCAGCCCAGCGCGCGGGTGAGCTGGTCTTCCGGTCGTTTCAGGCTCGGCCCGCCCTCGAGGATCTTTGGATCGCCCTTGGTGCGCACGATGTTGGAGAAGTGAAACATGTCAGACTCGCTCCCTCAAGGCTTCAGCACGACCTTGACGCAGGAGTCCCGCTTGTCACGGAACACCTGGTACATTTCGGGGCCTTGGCTGAGTGGCACGGTGTGGGTGATGACGAAGGACGGATCGACCTCGCCGTCCTCGATGCGGCGGAGCAGATCGTCGGTCCAGCGGTTGACGTGGGTCTGGCCGGTGCGCATCGTCAGCCCCTTGTTCATGAACGCGCCCATCGGGAGCATGTCGGAAAGGCCGCTATAGACCCCGGGCACGGAAATGATGCCACCGGGCCGGCATACATAGATCATTTCCCGCAGCACGTGCGGCCGATCGCTCTCCAGCATCACCATCTGCTTGGCGCGGTCGAGCAGGGTGTCGGGCAGGGACGCCACCACGTGCGATTCCATGCCGACGCAGTCAATGCACTTTTCGGGTCCCTTGCCGTCGGTAAGCTCCTTCAGGCGCTCAAGGACGCTCTCGGTCTCGAAATTAATCGTAGTGGCGCCTCCGGCTTCCGCCATGCTGAGCCGCTCGGGCAGGCAGTCGATCGCGATCACCTGATTGGCGCCGAGCAGGATTGTGCTGCGGATCGCCATCTGCCCCACGGGCCCGCAGCCCCAGATCGCGACCGTATCGGTCGGCTCGATGTCGCATTGCACGGCGGCCTGCCAGCCGGTCGGGAAGATATCGCTGAGAAACAACAGCTGCTCGTCGGGAATGCCAGGGGGAACCTTGATGTGCGTGGCATCGGCATAGGGCACGCGCAGATACTCGGCTTGGCCGCCCGGATAGCCGCCGGTGAGATGCGTGTAGCCGAAGAGGCCAGCGGTCGTGTGCCCGAACACCTTGTCCGCGAGATGCCGCTTGCGATTCGTGGTTTCGCAGACCGAGAAATTGCCGCGCTTGCACTGGTCGCATTCGCCGCAAATGATCGTGAAGGGCACGACGATGCGGTCGCCCTTCTTGATTTTGCCATCGACACCGGAACCGACCTCGACCACCTCGCCCATGGTCTCGTGGCCCATGATATCGCCCGGCAGCATCCCCGGGATAAAATTGTGAAAGAGATGCAGGTCGGAGCCGCAGATGGCGCAGCTCGTGACCTTGATGATGGCGTCGCGGGGGTCCTGGATCTCGGGATCGGTGACCGTGTCGCAGCGAATGTCCTCCTTGCCATGCCAAACCAGCGCCTTCATCTCAGTCCTCCCGGCTCAACCACGTGGCATCTAAGTCCAGGAATGAACGATGGTTGCTACGCGACGCGCAAATTCGTCGCACTGCACCGGGCCTCGTGCGCAAATAGGAACGGCTGGCCGTCCGGGCGATTGGGCGTCATCATCCCAATCCGCAAGGATATGCCCTATGCCCGCGAATCAATTCGCCGTCGTCACCGGCGCCTCGACCGGTATCGGCCTGGAACTCGCCCGGTGCTGTGCTCAAGCAGGTTTCAACCTTGTCATCGCGGCAGACGAGCCCGCGATCGAGATGGTGGCCGTCGATCTCCGCAGGCTTGGCGTCAGCGTGGAGCCGGTCGAGGCCGATCTCGCCACGACCGAGGGCCTGGACGAGCTCTGTGCTGCAGTCGGGGACCGGCCGATCGATGCGTTGCTCGCCAACGCCGGCGTCGGCCTCGGCAAGGCGTTTCTAGATCAGGACTTTGGCCGGATCAGACGTATCGTCGACGCCAACATCACCGGCACGCTCTACCTGATCCATCGCGCCGGCAACGAGATACTGCGGCGCAACTCGGGGCGCATTCTGATCACGGGCTCAATCGCCGGGTTCACGCCCGGCAGCTTCCAGGCCGTGTACAACGCCTCCAAGGCCTTTCTTGACTCATTCTCCTACGCTCTGCGCGAAGAGCTGCGCGACAGCGGCATCACCGTCACTTGCCTGATGCCCGGAGCCACTGACACCGAATTCTTCCGCCGAGCCGACATGATGGACACTAAGGTCGGCACCGAGCCGAAGGATAATGCCTACGAGGTCGCCAAGGCCGGCTTCGATGCAATGCTGCGCGGTGACGCCGACATCGTCACTGGACTGAAGAATAAGATCCAGGCGACGGTCGCCAACATCACACCGAACGAGATGCTGGCCAAGCAGCACCGCAAAATGGCCGAGCCAGGCACGGCAAAGTCGTAACGCGAGCGTGCACGAACTCGCGGCGACCGCAGACGGTGTGTCCCGTCCCCGCTGTGCAAACGGAAGCACCGAATATCTGTGTAGCGGGCTGCGGTCCGCCGATTGCAGAGGGAGGACTGGCCATGGTGAACATGGCCGCCGCATCGTCATCGAGGACCACCGTGTATGCCGCGCTCGCCGGCAATGTCCTCGTCGCGGTCATCAAGATTGGTGCCGCCGTCTGGACGGGAAGCTCGGCGATGACGAGCGAGGCCGTGCACTCGATCGTCGATACCTCCAACGAAGTGTTGCTGCTCTACGGCTACCGTCGTGCGAGCCGCCCGGCGGACGAATCCCATCCACTTGGCTACGGGCGCGAATTGTATTTCTGGAGCTTCATCGTCGCGCTGCTGATTTTCGCGCTGGGCTCGGGCATCTCGCTCTATCAGGGTATCGTTCACGTCGCCGCGCCCGAGCCGATCGAGGATCCCATCGTCAGCTTCATCGTGCTCGGGCTGTCGTTCCTGTTCGAGGGCGGCTCGTGGCTGGTTGCCCTGCGTCGTTTCCAGTCGGACGCCGCGCGGTTTGGTTACTATCAGGCCTTTGTTCGCAGCAAAGACCCGCCCGCATTCATGGTGCTGCTCGAGGACAGCGCGGCGTTAGTTGGCATCGTCGTTGCGGCCGCCGCCACGTCGGCGGCAGTGTGGCTGTCGCAACCGGCGTGGGATGGCGTCGGCTCGATCCTGATCGGGATTCTCCTCGGCATCACGTCCGTCGGGCTCGCCCGCGAGAGCAAGAGTCTGCTGATCGGCGAGCCGGCGCACCCTGAGCTCGCGCAATCGATCCTCGAGATCGCCCGCCGCTCACCCGGTGTGCTCCGGGCGAACGGCCTCCTGACGGTGCAATTATCCCCGACGAGGTTGTCGCCGCGCTCAGCGTCGAATTCGCCGACGAGAAGCGCGCCGACGATATCGAGCAGTGCGTGATTTCGCTCGAAAGAGAAATCCGCAAGCATCATCCGAAAGTCGCAGCCCTGTTCATCAAGCCGCAGACGAACGCGCACTTTCACGCCGTTCGGGCCACACGCCGGGGAGGAAGGTCCTAGTCTGCACGAGCTCGATGGAGAGCCGGCTGGTGCGTCAGCTGCGCCAGGCCGGCAGACGCCATCGAAGCCGAACGACAGAAATCGACAAGCGCGCTCATGTCGAGCAGGCGCGGGGGAACTTCTGCCTTCCGTTTTCGGATGCCCTATTCACAGGTAGTCAGCCTAATCCCAATATGGAACGGCGGGACGCGCGATCATCAGCCAGAAGATAATCAGTACCGCCACGAACGCGGGAAAGCCGAAAGCAAACCACCATCGGAATAGACGCGTATACTGATCGGGCAACGGTGAGTTTGTTTTGACGGCAAGTACGGCAAGATCCCGCATGCGTATTTGCATCCACACCACAGGTAGCCAAAAAGCGCCTGTGACAAGATAGAGCACAATGGAAACTGCAATCCAACCATCTGCGAGAGAATATCCGCTCGACCACGCGAGCCAAATCCCTGTAATCGGCTGAAATGCAATGGCGGTTGCGGTAAAAACGAAGTCGGCCAGCACGACAGTCCGCGCGACGCCGGCCACCTCCTGGGGCTCGTTGCGAAGGTGCGCGACAAGCATGAAAAAGGCGATGCCGGCACCGGTACCAAGCAGAACGGATGCCCCGATGACGTGGACCGTCTTGAGGAGAAGGTAGAACATCAACGGTCCTCACGGATCGCCATCGCGACCAAATTGAGCATCAGCACCGGCCAGATCTTGAGCATGGGGCCGAGCGGGTCGCTCCACAGGCGCGGCACCAGTGTTGTTCCTATTACGATGTAAACGAGAGAGATGATAAGTGCGGCCCACAAGCCATAGCGGCTAAATGGCCGAAACAGGATGGCGAGGCCGATCACGATGTCCGCAAGGGCTCCTGCGACAACAGTGAGGACCGCGACGTTTCCTTCCGACCCGCCTTCTCGGAGCAGGGACATGCCAATGTCCCAGCCCGGACCGAGCGAAATGATACCAGTAACGATCCAGAATAGGCCAAAGATACCAAATATCAGTGGCTTTAGCGCGTAGAGCCTTGCGAACCATCGGTCCTGCACTGACGCGGGTTCGCTCGCGAGCGCGGCTTCGATATCGCGCGGTCGGATTCCCGTCGCGCGATACCACGGCTCAGGGTCGCCAGTGGCCCCGCGTCGCATTTCAGTTTGGGCAGTCGTGTTGATAGGGGTTCGCCAGCCTAGTACTTGAGCGAGGTCTCCCATCAGGTAAAACGTCGAACCAACCCACGAAGGCAAGTTCAAACGATGGACGGGCTGCCACCGCAGCCAGCGGCGCAAGAGCGCGACCGCATCGCTGAAAATCATCTGCCGTGGCCCTGCCAAATCGAGTGCGACGCGGGAAGGTGCGTCGGGCCTCAAGAAAAAGACGACGGTTTCGACAACATCATCAATGTGCACCGGCTGGATGGGCGCGGTGTCAGGCATGACGGGCAAAACGGGCAATGACGCAAGGCCACGCAACAAAGCGCTGCCACCGTAGGCGGCCCTTCCCATCACCACCGATGGTCGAAGAACAACCCAATCGAGGTCACGTGAGGTGAGAGCGATTTCTCCGTCACGCTTCGTGCGTGAAAAAATACTGGCAGCATCCCGATTTGCGCCAATTGCGGAAAGAAGGATCACCCGCCGAATACCTTCCGCTTCACAAGCGGCGTAAAGTGCACCGCTGCCTGAGATATGAACGCCCCGCATATCCTGTCCCTGCAGGGCTCCCGCTGCATTGACGACTGCGTCTATGCCTTTGAGAATTGGCTTCCAGGTTTCAGCGTGCGTCGTCTGCGCGAGGTCTAGGGGTACGTGGTGGTCGCCCTGTAGCCCTGTGGAGGAGCGGGACACCGATACACATTCGTGCCCTTCAACGGCAAGCCGTGCGCTGATAGCAGAGCCAATAAAACCCGTGCCACCAACAATCAGGATCCGCATGGACTATTCCCGCTGGACGGTCCGGTGGCGCAGACCGCGGATCAACTCCTCCACGTACGGCAAAATTTCGAGGAGCGCAGTCAGGACCAGCATGGTTACGATGTAAGGAACGGGTAGCGGATGCTGCTTCAGCGTGAATGAAAAAGCCGGCGTGCCAAAGCCGAACAATGCTGTGAAAGCCGACCAGTGAAGTGCAATGACCAGCAGCAATCCTGTCAGACGAAGCATTTCGAGAACACTGTGGACGTGCTGCTCGGCCGGCAAGATCTCGCGCATGGCCGATGCGTAGCGAACGTCCCAAATTGCAGTCGCTTCATGAAGTATCAGAAACGCGATTATGACCAGAATCACGCCGGAGGTAATTTCGAAGAAGAGCGCAGCCAGCACCGGAATGGCCATTTCGGCAAACTGAAGAAGGTGCAGGATCGACTCCTTCCAGCCGCTTGTCTTTTCGATATGTGCGGCGCGATGGCAGAGATAATCGGCAAAGCCGGCAGCCAGCCAAAGCGGCAGTACGAAATACATCAACATTCCCCGCAGGACCTCGTCGGGCCCCATATCAGGCTCCTTTGCATCGCCTGGACGGATAAATCGGTGTCCGCACGAACGTTCCTCATGTCGGAACTCGCGAGAAGCTCGCTGCGGGCGCGTGCTTGATGGACTTATAGCCGCGTGAGCCGATGCTCTCCATTTTCGGAGCCAGCAGGCCACGCAACTAACCCTTTTATTGGTGGTCGGATCAGCGACGAGGGCGATGCCGACGGCGCGATATGGAGGACCTTGTTGGCACGCGGCGCGTTGGAAAGGTACTTACCATCCTTTGAATCATGTTCAAAATTGCTAGAGTGTCAGCAAGTCGCCTTAGAGGGCCAAGCTTTCCGGTCACCGTCCGGCCGACCAGAGCGGATGTCGTGGCAGCACGCTTTATCGCCCGCAACACTGCGCCGGCTCCGGAGATGGTAGCCCGCGCCCTGACTTGGGGCGCCGACGAGAAGGTCCTTCTGGCCCTGGCGGCGGCTGGTTGGCTTGCGTCGCGCGGGCGGGGCGAGCCGCTGCGGCGCGCCGGCAACCATGCGCTGCTGGTCACGGTCGCGGCATCGCTGCTGCCTCACGGTTTGAAGCGTCTCTTTGACCAGACCCGTCCGGACCGCAGAACTGTGGTCGGGCACCTCCATGGCGTCCCGTTTTCCGGGAAACGTGAGGATGCCTTTCCTTCCGGCCACGCGCTGCACATGGGGGCCTTGGCATCGGCGGCCGGCGCGTTGCCGGCCGGCCCCCGCCAGGCGATCCGCGCGCTTGCGGTTGGGCTCGCGCTGACGCGCATAGTGGTTCTGGCGCACTGGGCGAGCGATGTCGTTGCGGGTTTTGCCTTGGGGGCGGTTCTCGAACGGAGCCTCCGAGTTTGGACCGGCTATCCCGGCGATACTTCAATGGACAACGATCATGCCGACCCTTGAGGACCTGAAGGGATATGCGGAGCGTGCGACCGGTCTGCGGCGCCCGGGCAAGCGCAAGGCCATGGATCTTGCGCAGGTGCGAAAGCCCCACACTGTCCGCTTCAAGGATGACGGTCTCGTCCCGAATCATCCGCGATGGCCGCTGGTCCTCTATCGCAGCGCAGTCAACCTCGACGCGCGACACGACGCGGCCGCGGTGATCGAGGATCTATTTGAGGCAAACGGTTGGGGCGACGCTTGGCGCGACGGCATCTACGACTACGTGCATTACCATTCCCGGATCCATGAGGTGCTCGGCATTGCACGCGGAAAGGGGCGCGTTCGCTTTGGCGGCAAGAAGGGAAGGATTTTCACGTTGAAGGCTGGCGACATCGCTGTTCTGCCGGCCGGTACGGGGCATCAATGTCTGAGGGCAGACGATGACCTCCTCGTCGTCGGCGCCTATCCGCCGGTGGGCACCTACGACGAATGTACGACGGTAGAGGACCGTCCACGCGCCCTCAAGAGCATTCCGAAGGTGCCGCCACCGCGCAAAGATCCGGTCTACGGCGCCGACGGGCCGCTCGCGAAACTGTGGAGAAACGCGAAATGACCGAGTACGTCATCCGGTTCCTCGTCGGGGGCACCGTGGTATCGGCCTTCGCGATGCTGGGAGACCTCCTGCGTCCCAAGAGCTTCGCCGGTCTTTTCGCAGCAGCACCGTCAGTTGCGCTCGCCACGCTTGGAATCGCGGTCTACCAGCACGGGGCCCACTATGCGTCCCTGCAAACTCAGGCGATGATTGCGGGAGCGATTGGACTCGCCGCCTACAGCGTCGTCGTTTGTCAAATCCTCGCTCGCGCGCGGCTAAGAGCGTTGCCAGCCACTTTGCTGTCCCTCGTCGCCTGGCTGATCGCGGCCTTCGGCGTGCTGATCCTCGCCGGGGCGCAGTCATGACGCCGGTCCGCTTCTCGCCGTCATCTCTCAAGGAGGGCCGCTGGTACGAATATCTAATCCGGTTCGCGCTCGGCGGCGCCGCGACCGTCTTCACCGGTCTCGTCAGCAGCCGTTATGGAGCCTCGATCGGCGGCCTTTTCCTTGGCCTTCCGGCGATCTTCTGCGCCAGCGCCACGTTGATCGAGAAGCACGAAATCCGCCGCAAGCGAGAGGCGGGCCTCGCCGGCGAGCGCCGCGGGCAAATGGCGGCCGCGGTCGACTCCGCCGGCGCCGCACTTGGGGCGCTCGGCATGCTGGCCTTTGCGGTCGTCTTTTCCTTGATGGCAGAAAGCAGCATCGCAGCCGCCTTCATGGGCTCGTCGCTCGCCTGGTTGATCATTTCCGTGGCAGCCTGGTACGTGCGCCGCAAAATGCGGTCGATGTGGAGAGGGCGGACCGAACAAAAAGGCAGCGGCTCCGCGATTCCGCGAAGCCGCTGAGGGTGGTCGTACGATGCGTATCAGGCCGCGGTCGAAGCCTTTGCATTGACGCCCTTACGCAGCGCCACCGTGTTGAGTTTGGTGTTGGCCGCCTTTTCCTCGTTCAAATTGGTCGTGAGGAAGCGCACGATGTCGTCGTGGCCGAGCTGCTCGGCCCAGGCGATCAGTGTGCCATAGCGACAGATCTCATAATGCTCTACGGCCTGAGCGGCAGCAACGATGGCGGCATCGAGTACGGCCTTGTCCTCAACCTCGCTGGCGATCTCGTCGGCCTCCTTGATGATTCCGTCGATCGCCGGACACTGTGTCCCGCTGGGCTGCTTGCCGAGCTTCTCGAAGACCTTCTGAAGCCGCTCGACCTGCTTGTTGGTTTCTTCGAGATGACCTTTCAGTCCGGCGACAAGATCGCGGTTGGTCGCTTTTTCGATCATGTCGGGCAGCGATTTGATAATCTGCTGCTCGGCGTAATACATATCGTGAAGACCATGAATCAACAGGTCTTCCATCGATTTTATGTCCTTTGTGAAGATTCCCATTTCGCCGCCTCCTTTGGCATTGATGCAATGGAACGCCGCTGACCAGCTGCTGTTCCTGTCCATAAGCGTGCACTCGGATGATCGAGATGGAATGCGTCGCGACCCTCAGGGCGAGGACAATGGGACGATATGCCGCGACAGCCATGCGGCGGTTCTGCGGTGGAGGGGCACGACGGGGACCGCGAGAAGCCGCGCGCCTGCTCCTCGACCGCCTCAGTCTTCGGCCAGACCGGGTGAGGAACGGGATAAACCTAACCGTCGTTGATACGAGCCGCACATTTGCTTGCGATTTGTCTAGGGTTCAAGATGGCTGACGAAACGATCACGGCTACCGGCATTGCCGCTCACGGCGCCTCCCGCCTCCCCTCAGTCGAGGTCGACAGCTTCAACCTTGAACTGAAGGATGAGGAAGGATTTCTTGGGGATCGTGCCAGCAAGGGCGCCTTTCGGGAAACTCTCGAAAAGTGGCGCAAGCCGCTGCGTAAGTCCGGCGAAGACCCGTTCGGCAAGGAGCTTTCCGAAGACATCAGCAAGAAGGAACTCGACGCCATCCTGGTCGGCGACGATACCGACGCCTGGGCGGTCGTGCAGAGCGCGATTGAGGACTTCGCACAGGAGCTCGCCCACGTTACGCGACGCTTCCTCAAGACCAAGCCCTGGGATAAGACCGAGCGCATCGTCGTGGGCGGCGGCATTAGCAATAGCCGGCTCGGCGAACTCGCCATAGCGCGCGCCGAAATTATCCTGAAGGCCGAGAACTTCAAGATCGAGATGCTACCGATCCATCGCCATCCGGACGACGCAGGCCTTATCGGCGCGCTCTATCTTGCTCCCTCCTGGATCTTCGAAGCTCACGATTCCATCCTTGCCGTCGACATCGGGGGCACGAACATCCGCTGTGGCGTCGTGGAAACGCGTCGCAAAAAGGCGCCGGACCTTACCAAGGCGTGCGTGTGGAAGTCCGAACTATGGCGTCATGCCGACGACGAACCCAGCCGCGAGGAAGCAGTCAAGCGTCTCGTCAAAATGCTCAAGGACCTGATCGCGAAAGCGGAGAACGAAGGATTTAAGCTCGCGCCGTTCATCGGCATCGCGTGTCCTGGCGTCATCGAGAGCGACGGCTCGATAGCGAAGGGCGCGCAGAACCTGCCCGGCAATTGGGAGAGCTGCAAGTTCAATTTGCCGGCAACTCTGGTCGAAGCCATCCCTCGGATCGGAGAACATGACACGGCGATCGTCATGCATAACGACGGCGTGGTGCAGGGCCTGTCCGAGGTCCCGTTCATGCAGAACGTGAAATGTTGGGGCGTGCTGACGATCGGCACCGGCCTCGGCAACGCCCGCTTCACCAACCGCAACGGCAAAGGCGAACGCTGAGCCTAACCCTATACAGGCCGACACAGCAAGAATATCGGAGAGCGGAGGAACGTCGCGTCCCGCCAGTTGTTTGTCGATCATCGCGGAGCGGGGACATTTGTTGGTGTTTTGTCTGCCCGGCGACGTGATGCTCGCGCAGAAGATTGCGCTCGAAACTTACGAGAACGCCGCGCCCTCTATAGCGAACGAGTTTCCGCCGCAGACGCCGTTTAACCTTGATCGTAGGGAGAATGCCATGCTCGACTATCCGCGCCCGCCTTATCCCGACCAACAGCAACCGATGCCTGGTTCGACGTCGGCGATGAAGCCACGTCCGGACCATGGCGAGGAAAGTTACAAGGGATCGGGCCGTCTTGCAGGCAAGAAAGCCGTCATTACCGGAGGAGACAGCGGGATCGGACGAGCGGTGGCAATTGCATATGCCCGTGAGGGGGCCGACGTGCTCATTTCTTATCTCGACGAACATCAAGATGCCGGGGAGGTGAAGGCTCTCGTCGAGAAGGAAGGCCGCAAAGCTGTCTTGTTTCCCGGAAACCTGCGAAAGCCAGATTACTGCCGCGCCGTCATTAAACGTGCCGTCGATGAGCTCGGCGGGATCGATATCCTCGTCAACAATGCGGCCCACCAGGCCGCGTTCAAGGATATCGCGGATATCAGTGATGACGAATGGCAGAGCACCTTCGAGGTCAACATCCATGCGATGTTCTATCTCTCCAAGGCGGCCGTTGCGCATATGAAGTCGGGGTCCGCCATCATTAACACCGCTTCCGTGAATGCCGACATGCCAAACCCCATCCTGCTGGCGTATGCGACCACCAAGGGTGCGATCCAGAACTTTACGGGCGGTCTTGCCCAGATGCTTGCCGAAAAGGGCATACGCGTTAACGCCGTCGCGCCGGGCCCGATCTGGACGCCGCTGATCCCGTCAACCATGCCGCCGGACACGGTAAAGAACTTCGGCAAGCAGGTGCCGATGAAACGAGCCGGGCAACCGGCTGAGCTCGCAACCGCCTATGTGATGCTGGCCGATCCGCTCTCGAGCTATACGTCCGGTGCGACGCTCGCTGTAACGGGCGGGAAACCTTTCATCTGAGCTCAAGAGCGACCAGACGGAAGCCTAGTATGGCGTAGCGCCCAGCGCGCACCATTGCTAATGGCTGCGGTTCTCGTCCTGCCTGCTTCTTCTCAGGTGCCGGTCGCAGACAACGAACCCAGCCATTGAAACCGGCAACCTCACGCACCGGTCTTGGCGCCGAGCTTTGGGCATCGTCTCCGATCGATTGCTGGCTAACGCCAGAACAGCGCAAGCAGCAGGATCACCGGGAGAGGAATCCCCAGCAGCCACAATAAAGCGCCTC